>JAFLRS010000017.1 GCA_022511355.1 Alistipes sp. | reverse complement strand
GCCGACCCTCCGGTGTGCCGCATTGCCGACTATCAAAAGTTCCTCTACCAGCAGAAACGCAAGGCCAAAGAGATTAAAGCCAAACAGACTAAGGTGGTAATCAAGGAGATACGCTTCGGTCCGCAGACCGACGACCACGATTACAACTTCAAGTTGAAGCACGCCGAGAACTTCATCAAGGAGGGTGCGAAGGTCAAGGCATACGTATTTTTCCGCGGTCGTTCGATAGTGTTCAAGGAGCAGGGAGAGATATTGCTTCTGCGTTTCGCGACGGACCTCGAGGAGATTGCGAAGGTGGAGGTTATGCCCACTCTGGAGGGGAAGAAGATGAATATGATTCTGGCGCCGAAGGGCAAAAAGGGTTGACAATCTCCGTTCCGTGAGCAAATATGGATTTGCAAAACCGGATGAATCAACAATACGCAAACCGACCGGCAGACAATAGTCTGTCGGTCGGTTCGTTTGAGAAATATCGCAGGCAGAAGTTTTGCCGACCGCAAAATCAATGCTATATTTGCGGGAGAATTCGACACCGAAAACGGACAATGTTCGACATCGAAAATATACTTGACATCGGCAACCGCGCGGAGTTTGAACAAAAAGCTCTGCAATTGTTTCATTTTCAGGCCGAACACTGCACCCCCTATCGCGAATATCTTCGTCTGGCCGGATTCGGACCCGATTTCGTCCGCAGCATCCGCCGGCTCGACGACATCCCCTATATGCCCATCTGCATATTCAAACTCCGCGAAGTATATTGCGGCGACAATCCCCCCGAAACCGTCTTCACCTCCAGCGCAACCACAGGAATGACCCCCTCACGGCATCCCGTGGCCCGACTCGAAGATTATCGCAAAAGCTTTACGGCCGCCTTCCGCATCTTCTACGGCGACCCCTCGCAATATGCCCTCTTCGCACTGCTGCCCTCATACCTCGAACGCAAAGGTTCGTCACTGGTCATGATGGCCGATTCGCTCATATCGCAGTGCGGCGCGGGAGGTTTCTATCTCGACGATTACGAAGCCCTGCTCGCCGATATGGCGGCCTGCGGAAAGCCAACCATACTGCTCGGCGTTACATACGCCCTCCTGGAACTCGCCGAACGATATTCGCCCGACCTGCACGAGAGTATAATCATGGAGACGGGCGGCATGAAAGGCCGCCGCGAAGAACTCCCCAAAAACGAACTGCACCGTCGTCTGTGCGAGGCGTTCGGGGCGGAACGCATACATTCGGAGTACGGAATGGCGGAACTCTCTTCGCAAGCCTACTCCCTCGGCGGCGGAATCTTCCGCACTCCGCCGTGGATGCGCGTAACGGTGCGCGACGTGAATGATCCGTTCGACATTCTGCCTTCGGGTTCGCGCGGAGGAGTGAACATAATCGACCTTGCGAATCTACATTCGTGCGCATTCATCCAGACCGAAGATATGGGCCGCACATTCCCCGACGGCAGCTTCACGATAGAGGGACGCATCGACCGCAGCGAGATTCGCGGATGTAATCTTCTGGTGCAATGACGATACTTCCGGTTACATATTTGGGTTCGGTGGAGTATTTCGCGCATCTGCTGCGCGAGGAGTGCGTAATCGACCTCGGGGAGCATTTCATAAAGCGTTCCGAACGCAACCGCGCGCAGATTATGACGGCCAACGGGATTCTTGCACTCACGGTGAATGTCCGCAACGGCAATCGTCCGCAGACGCCCGTGCGGGACGTCCGCATCGACTATTCGAAGCGGTGGCAGCATCTGCATCGCACGGCTCTGATGTCGGCCTATCGTTCGTCGCCCTATTTCGAACACTATGCACCCTCGCTGATGCCCTTCTACGAACGAAAATTCGAATTTTTGGCCGATTACAATCTGCAGCTCACCGAACTGCTGCTGCAACTGGCGCACATCGACCGCCGGCCGCAGATTTCGGAACTTTATGTCGAAGCCGCCGACGGCGACCGCGACCTGCGGCCAAAAAAAAGAGAGAGCCGTTTCGACTGCCCTCCCTATTATCAGCTCTTCAGCGAGCGTTTCCCCTTTGCCGCCAATCTTTCGTTCGCCGACCTGCTGCTGGCCGAAGGTCCTTCGGCTATCTCGGTTTTGCGGAGTTGCCGATTGTAAACAGAGCCGTTTCGCTCGCTCCCGCCGCCTCGACCTTCACTTCGCATCGTCCGTGCATGGGCACCTTTTCCGAGATATAGCGCGTGGGTCCCGCCTTCTGAATGTTTACCGCTTCGCCGTTCACCGTGAGCGACGGATTCTCGACCGAAGAGTAGAACTCCACGCAATGTTCGGGCGAAACGGGGTCGGGATTGCGCGGCGCAATGATGTGGAGCGTAGGTGAAGATTCATTCCACACCGAACGGTAGAGATAGTATATATCTTTGGGTGTGGCGTGGTCGTGCATGACTACACCGCCGTCATTTATTCCGTTGCGGTAGCGTTCCGAGGCGAAGTCGAACATTTCATTGAGCCATACGCCCCAGAATATTTTGCTGTCGGCGAGTTGTTCGGTGTAGCCTTCGTGGAAAAGCTTCTGACGGTCGCCGAACGGCAGCTTGAGTCGTTCGCGCACCTTGGCCGCCGAAGGCGATTCCGACAAACCTTGTGCGCTGTTGGGTCCGTAGGCCACGCCGTGACGCAAGTTGCGCCAGTTTTTGTCTAAAACCGACTGCCACAGTTCGAGGTCGGAGATGCTGCCCTTTTCCCATCCGAAGTTCTGCTGCCACACGATGAGGTCCGATATGAAATTGATGTCGCCGTCGCGATTGCTGCAGGCCACGGTGGGCCGCGAGGGGTCGAGACGGTGTGTCATGTCGTTGAGTTCGCGCAGATAGTCGAGGATGTCGTCGCTGCCGCGGAGGAGCGAAAACAGACCCCACATCACCACCGAGGGACGGTTGTAGTTTTGGGTTATGATTTCGCGCACCTGACGGCGGCCGTTCTCCATGAGCCGTTCCGAGGGTATGAATGCCTTGTCGCCCGGGAATGGAGCCTGAGTGAGCGGAAAATCTATCCAGACCATGATGCCGCGTCGGTCGCAGAGGTCGTAGAGTGCAGGGTCGTGGGGTGCTGTGGCCGAACGTATGGCATTGGCGCCCATGTCGCAAATCATGTCGAGGTCGCGGCTGCAGTCGTCGCAGGTGAGGGCCGAACCGTGACCGGCGCAGTCATGATAGAGCGTTACTCCGCGCACGGGGATGGTTTTGCCGTTGAGACGGAAAAGCTCTTCGGAGCTGACGTCTATCGAGCGGAATCCCGTCATGACCTCCACCGTATCCCCTCCCACGGTGACCTGCACCTTGTAGAGATTGGGGTTGGAGGGGCTCCAGAGTGCGGGGTTGTGAATCGAAAAAGGTATGACGGCCGACGACTCTTCGGCTTTGAGTTTGTGGTTTTTCTTCACGACCGTATAGCCGTCGGGAGCCTTTATGGTGAGCTGTACGGCGGGTGCGGCGGGTTTGTCGGCCGCGATGTGGACGGTTACGGAGCCTTCGGCCGTATTGCGGTTCACGGTGAACTGATTGACCAGTACGCCGTCGGTGCCGTAGTAGTCGGGGCGGACGGTTACGGGGTCGGTAACGATGAGTTCGACCTCGCGTGTGAGACCGCCGCCGGCATTCATTTCGGAGGAGAGGGGCAGAATATCGTTCTGCGGATAGTTGCTCACCATCACGTGCAGCGAATTGTTGTAGTCGAAGCGGACCTTGTCGGTAATTTCGAGCGTGAAGGCGGTGAACGAACCGCGATGTTCGCCGGCATATCGTCCGTTCACGAATACGTCGGCGACGTTCTGCGCGCCTCCGAACCGCAGGAATATGCGTTTGCCGCTCCATTCGGAGGGGATATAGAGGTCGCGTATGTAGTCGGCGGTGGCGGGCACGGCTGCACGGGCGTTGTTGCGGAGGTCGAAAGCCCATGTGTGAGGCAGAGTCACGCTGCGTGCCTCGTCGCTGGAATTCTCGTTGCGGAAGAAGAATTTCCAGTTGTCGTTGAGCGAATATATTTCGCGTCCCGACGCCCGATTATGCAGTGCGGCGAGCGCAAAAACGACAAAAAGAGTCTTGACAAAAAATTTCATATGCTTCTCTTTATGGTGCAAATATATGAATAAACGAAAAAAAATGCTAACTTCGTGCGGATAATGTGCCGTTCGCTGAGGACGGACGCAAAAACAGATACGCTTATGGTGATATTCGATATCGTGATGTGCATAGTGGCGATGGCGGCTGTTATAAGCGGTTGGCGTCGCGGATTCATAGTTCAGGCGTTCGGGCTGGCAGCCGTAATCGCGGGCATAGCGGTGGCGGCACGCACCGGCGCCGAAGCGGGAATGCGTTTGGGCATCGATCCGCGCTATTCGGCTCTGGCCGGATTCTTTATCGTCTTCGTATGCGCGGCTTTGGTCGCCCTGCTCATCGGACACATAATCAGAAAAATATTCCGCTCGGCCGGATTCGGCATTCTCGACATTCTGCTGGGCATATTTCTCTCATTCGTCAAGGTGGCCATAGTGGCGGGCATAGGATGTGCCGTCTTCGACCGCATCAACAACGTCACCGAATTCGTCCCCCGCAGCACGCTCGACCGCTCGATAACCTACCGGCCGCTGTGTCGTCTGGCCGAGAATCTGGGTCTGCTCAGCCTCGAAGCTCTCGACGGAGCAGCACAGGCAGTGGACAAAGGTCTGGACCATATTTGATTTTTACCGCAAATTTATATACTTTTGCACCGGACGGCTTAACGCCGACCACACATACATACGGATAAAAAAAGCATCGGCTTTACTTTCTTGTGTGAGAAAACTTGGCGGTTTTTAACAAAAGGGAAAGTTGGCGAGGTTGGTGCTCACGCTTGTTTCGGGCGTGGGCAATCTGCCATATCTTCTCTTTTGGGTACGCCAAGACCCTCTCACACGGATATGAACGGTATTGTTCGCGTCTTTTTTTGTCTTCGCTGCCGACGATTACAGAGTTGAACCCTATTATTAAAAACTTAAACAACATGAAGACAAAAAACATTTTTCAAATTGCATTCGCATTCGTTTTTGCCGCGGCCGCCGTATCGTGCAGTTCGGGCAACAAGGTGAACGAGAAACCCGACAACGAGGAAAAACTCGTGCAGTGGCATCCCGAAGCGGTTCCTTCGGACGAAATTCACTTTCAGACCACCACGGGAAACCCCATGACGCCCTATGAGACCACCGCTTCGTACTTCGGAGCGAACTTCCTCAACGCATCCTACACCGGCAAGACGGGCATTCTGAAGTTCGACGGCGAAATTACCAAAGTCGGTATGCAGGCTCTGCGCGACAACGACGGTACCGACGGAACCTTCGTCACACAGCTGAAACTTCCCGAGAGCGTAAAATCCATCGGCCACTACGCTTTTGACAACCATTCGTTTCTCGAGCAGTTCACCATATCGGAGAATGTGGAGACCATACAGCAGAATCCGTTCAGAGGGTGTATCGGACTCAAACGTTTCTACGGCAAGTTCGTACACGCCGACGACCCCCGCTGTCTGGTGGTGAACGGCGAGCTTAAGGCATTCGCTCCGGCAGGTCTCGATAGCTATACCCTGCCCGACGACATCACCTCCGTCGGCGATTCGGCATTCGCCTATGTCGAGCTCGAGGAGCTGACCCTGCCCGAAAGCGTTACGCAGATCGCCATGGCGGCATTCAATACTTGCTGGTATCTCAAAAAGCTTACCATTCTCGGCGATTTGACGCAATTCGGTTACGGTGCCTTCGAGCGCAACAATTCGTTGGAGGATATTTACTGCAAGGCGTCGGTTCCGCCCGCATTCGAATACAACGTCAAACCCTCAAGCTCCGATATGCCCTCGCTGAAGCACGTCTATGTACCGCGCGCTTCGGTCGATGCCTACAAGTCGGCTTGGGAGTTTGCGGCCGACAAGATAGAGGGTTACGACTTCTGACAGCAGCCGTTCTCCGCGGCATTGCAGCCGGCAGATGAGGTTTCAAACCCCGACTGCCGGCTTTTTTTGTCCCCTGCGGAGCCGGCGAAATGAAAAAACTCGTTATCTTTGTACAAAGAAAAAAAGCAATCTGTGGAGGAGTCGCGCAACATATCGACAGGAACGGTGGTCAAGGCTACGGGCAGCTGGTACGACGTGCGCACCGAAGACGGAACGGTCTGCAAATGCCGAATCCGTGGCCGGATGCGTCTCAAGGGGGTGCGTTCGACCAATCCGGTGGTTGTGGGCGACCGTGTGGATGTGGTCTCGGAGGGCGACGACCGCGTAATCGAAAATCTGCATCCGCGGCGCAACTACGTAATCCGTCGGGCGTCGAACCTCTCGAAAGAGTCCCACATAATTGCAGCCAACATCGACCGCGCACTATTGGTGGCCACGCTTTCGGAGCCGGTCACCGCACCCGAATTCCTCGACCGTTTTTTAGTCACCTGCGAAGCCTACCGCATTCCGGTCACCATACTGCTGGCGAAGTCCGATTTGAATGCCGGCCGACGCGACGACGTGGAGTATTTCCGTGCCGTATACGGCAGTGCGGGATACGAAGTGGTGGAGATTTCGGCCGCAACGGGCGAGGGGCTCGAACGCGTTGAACGTCTTACGGCCGAGGGAACCACTTTGGTGGCGGGCAATTCGGGAGTGGGAAAATCGACCCTTATCGGTCGTCTGTGTCCCGCGCAGGAGATTCGCACGGGCGAGATTTCGCAGAGTCACCGCAAAGGCCGCCATACGACCACCTTCTCGACGATGTACGAACTTGCGTCGGGCGGATTCGTGATAGACACTCCGGGCATCAAGGGATTCGGACTCATCGACATCGACGACGCCGAATTGTGGCACTATTTCCCCGAGATGATGCGAGCGGCTTCGGAATGCCGGTTTTTCAACTGCACCCACACTCACGAGCCTGCCTGTGCGGTCCGTGCGGCGGTGGAGTCGGGCGAGATAGCCCTTTCGCGCTACGAAAGCTATCTGAAGATTCTCGACGAAGACGAAAAATACAGAAAATAGACAATCGCTATGGCAGAACTTTTAAGGAGTGCGTTTTTGCGCCATGTGGGGCAGACCTCCCCGTCGCCCATGATGATAGAGGCGGCACGCGCCGAAGGCGTATTCTTCTACACGCCCGAAGGCAAACCTTATTACGACCTCGTTTCGGGCGTATCGGTGAGCAATGTCGGTCACGGCAATCCCTGCGTGGTGAGGGCCGTGCAGGAGCAGGCCGGACGATATATGCACATAATGGTCTACGGCGAGATTATCGAACGTCCGCAGACCGAATATGCCGCCCGTATGGCTTCGCTGCTGCCCGAACCGCTCGACAGCATCTATTTCGTGAATTCGGGGGCCGAAGCGGTCGAAGGCGCGCTTAAATTGGCCAAACGGGCCACGCACCGCACCGAAATAATCTCGATGCGCAGAGCCTATCACGGTTCCACGCACGGAGCCATGGCTCTGATGGGCGCACCCGAAGGCGAAGAGTGGAAAAACGCATTCCGGCCGCTGATGCCCGACGTCCGCTCCATAGAGTTCAACTCCTTCGACGACCTTCGGTTCATAACCGAACGCACCGCCTGCGTGATTGCCGAACCCGTACAGGGTGAAGCCGGAGTACGCACTCCGCACGAAGGTTATCTGCAGGCTCTGCGGCAGAGGTGCGACCAAACGGGCGCCATGCTCATCTTCGACGAGATTCAGACCGGCATGGGACGCACCGGAACCCTCTTCGCCATGCAGAAGTACGGCGTCACGCCCGACATAGTGTGCATGGCCAAAGCCTTCGGCGGAGGTATGCCCCTCGGCGGCTTCGCGGCGGCTCACGATGTAATGAATCTGCTCACCGAAAACCCCGTACTGGGACATATAACCACATTCGGAGGTCATCCCGTATGCTGTGCGGCGGGTCTGGCGGCTCTGGAGTACATCCTCGACAACCGACTGGCCGAACAGGCCGAAGAGAAAGGCCGTCTTTACGAAGAGCTGCTGTCAGGACATCCGCAGGTCATGGAGATTCGCCGCAGCGGTCTGCTCGCGGCAGTGGAGCTGGGCTCGGCCGAAAAGATGTTCGCCATGATGCGTATGTTCGCCGAAGAGGGCATCATGAGCGACTGGTTCCTCTACTGCGACACCGCATTCCGCATATCGCCGCCGCTCGTAATATCCGAAGAGGAGATTCGCGACAGCGCGGCCATAATACTGCGATGTCTCGACAGACTCTGAACGAAAAAAGACGGCCCCGTTGACCGTCTTTTTTTCTATCTCTTTTCGAGGAACTCTATCGCCCGCTGCACGGTGTTGTCTATCGGGTGGATGTTGTCGTAGAAACCGTCGCTTTCGAGTTTCGTGTTGCGGCTTATGTAGGCCCGCAGCTGTGCCGTTATCAATTTGCGCGAAACGGCTATCTGATGCCGGTCGGGCTTTACGCCGTTGCGTTCGGCATAGCGCACGAAGTCGTCGAGCAGCGAGGTGTCGGCATCGAGATATGCTCTGAGTTGGTCGAGCGTCTCTATCCTGTCGAGTTCGGCTCTGTGACGGTCGGCATAATCTATCGTGTAGCGGTAGATGATGTTGCGGCCCGAAACCTCGAGAAAATAACGTGTCATGTCGGCGGTGTCGAGCGGCACGAAGATGTCGGGCATGATGCCTCCGCCGCCGTAGACGGTTTTGCCTGCGGGGGTGGTGAAGCGCAGCGAGTCGGCGAAGCGGATGCTGTCGGCCGAGAAAAATTCGTTGTGCAGAAATCGGTTGGCGATATCTTCGTTGTAGCTGTCGCCGTCGCCCGTTTCGTAGGGTTTCTGAATGGAGCGTCCCGTGGGCGTGAAGTATCGCGCGACGGTAAGACGTATGGCCGAACCGTCGGTGAACGGAATCTGACGCTGAACCAGACCCTTGCCGAACGAACGTCGTCCGATGATGGTGCCGCGGTCGTTGTCCTGAAGCGCGCCGGCAAGAATTTCGCTCGATGAGGCGCTGGCTTCGTCGATCAGCACCGCGAGGTCGAGGTCATCGGAACCTCCGCTGCCGTCGCTGAACTCCTCGACACGGTTGCCGTTGCGGTCTTCGGTGTAGACTATGAGTTTGCCGTCGGGCAGAAATTCGTTGGCTATGGCTATGGCCTGGTCGAGGTAGCCGCCCGTATTGCCGCGCAAATCGAATATCAGATGCTTCATGCCCTGTTCGCGCAGCGAAGCTATGGCGGCAAGCAGTTCGTCGGTCGAGCTGCGTGCGAATTGCGACAGTTTGATGTAACCCGTTTCGGGGGTGGTCATGAATGCCGATTCGATGCTCTTCAGAGGTATGGCTCCGCGTTCTACCGTAACCTCGACCTCGCTCCCGATGCCCTGACGGGCGAGCGAGAGTTTCACTTCGGTGCCGCGGGGTCCGCGCAGACGCTTCACGATGTCGGTCTGCGGGATTTTGCGTCCGGCCACAAGCGAATCGTCGATGCGCATTATGCGGTCGCCGTTGCGTATGCCCGCCTTGTCGCCGGGACCGGCCGGTATCACATTCAGCACGATTACGGTGTCGGTGGCCATGTTGAAGACCACGCCTATGCCGTCGAATTCACCCTCGAGTGGTTCGTTCACCTCCTGCAAATCCTCGGCGGGGATGTATACCGAATGCGGGTCGAGCTGCTCCATGAGCTGCGGCATAAGCCGTTCGACGAGCGTATCGACCGCAATGTCGTCCACATATTCGCGACCGATGAGCGCCATCGTATAGTCGAGTTTATTGCCCAACTGCGTCAGTTCGACCATGCGGCTCAGATAACCGAACGATATCCGCCGTCCGGCCCTGTTGCCGGAGTACCATCCTCCGAGGAAGATGGTACAGGCAACGAGCGCAATAATCGCGCAGCGCAATATTTTCGACCTTTTGCTGCTCATGCGGTTGTGTTGCGGGGCGTATGCTGCGCCTTTCCGCTATTTGTTCTTGAAGGTGTATGCAAGACCTACGCCAAGCAGAATCTGGGTCTGGAGCGAATTGATTTGAGCCTTGTTGTAGTACATCTGGAAGTAGAACTGGGTCGAGAAGTACTTCGTGGCCTTGATATCGATGGTATGCTCCCAGCGAACGGTCGGAGCGATATGCTCGTAGTAGTCTTTGTGGTCGCTCGACTGCTGCACCGCTTCGTTAATCCAGCCGTAGAACGAATAGAGGGTGGTGCGGTAGCGGAAGATGCCTTTGTTGTCGAAGGTGCGGTCGAAATCGATTTGAATCGACGAACCGCCCTCGTAACGCTGTCTGCCGTTTTCGAGGGTCAGACCGTAGCAGTAAGGTTTGAACCATTCGGC
Organism: Alistipes sp.; assembly: GCA_022511355.1. Classification (GTDB taxonomy): domain Bacteria; phylum Bacteroidota; class Bacteroidia; order Bacteroidales; family Rikenellaceae; genus Alistipes. The sequence continues at coordinate 9,214 of JAFLRS010000017.1, read as the reverse complement.
CTTGTCCTTGAGCGAACTTACGGTGGTGCCGGCTCCGAATGCGCGGTCCATGAATCCGTAACGAACCTCGTCGCTCATAACGTAAACGGCATTCATGGATATGGGCGACATACTGATTTTAATGGGGAATTTGGGGTCGGGGCAAACGTAGGTAAAGCCGACCGACACATTGAAGTAGGCGGGGGCGAAGAATTTGCTTGTGCGGTTGAGGTCGCCGTCGAATCCGTTTGCGAATTGCGAACGCAGCGACAAATCGGCACCGAAATTCCATTTGTCGGCTATTTTGTATGCGGGAGCGGTCGATACGAACCATTCGTCCTGACTCTTCACCCACTCCTTGCTGCTGTTGGTGTAGCCGAGTTTGCCGGTAGCCTTGTTGTTGAGGGTGAACATACCCTTGTTGTACTGATGCGTAAAGAGAACGCTTGCGATACCGGTCAGCGAGTTGGTGTTGCCGTTCACCGACTGCCATTTGCTGTTGAAGTTCGAGAGCGAGCCGTTGAGACTGGCATTGAATTCGAGCGTATTGCGTTCTTTGCGTATAGCCGCGCGTTCGGCCTTGCGCTGAGCTTCGCTCGAGAATTCATCGCTGTTTACGTCGCCCTGTTTGATTCCGTCGTTGAAGGCGATTTGTTCGCCCGCTTCGGGCTCTGCCGACACGATTGACACCTGTGCCGTCGCAGCTGCCGACAACATCGTTGCCGCAGCCAGCAAAATGTAGAATTTTTTCATACTTTATAAGATATTTTCTGTTGTTTTCCGCCGGCAAAGATAAATAAAAACGTACAGAGTGCAAAAAATACCTATATTTGTCAAACATTTAACGAACCGATTTTTATGTCGAACAAATTCATAGGGGCTCACGTCAGCATTTCGGGCGGACTGGAGAATGCGCCTTTCAACGCCCGCGCCATAGGAGCCACGGCCTTTGCGCTGTTCACCAAGAATCAGCGTCAGTGGTCCGCGCCCGAACTCACCGACCGGCAAACAGCCGCTTTCCGCGAAGCTTGCATCAGTTGCGGATATACGGCGTCGCAGATTCTGCCTCACGACAGTTATCTCATCAATCTGGGGCATCCCGAACGCGACGGACTCGAAAAGTCGCGCGAATCGTTTTTCGGGGAGATGGCGCGATGCGAGGCTCTCGGACTCGACCGTTTGAATTTTCATCCGGGGAGTCACCTCAACAAGATTACCGCCATGCAGTCGCTGGACCGTATTGCCGAATCTATAAATATGGCATTGGACCGCACCTGCGGTGTTACGGCGGTGATTGAGAACACGGCGGGTCAGGGCAGCAATTTGGGTTTTGCGTTCGAACACCTTGCGTATATTATCGAGCGGGTGGAGGACAAGTCGCGCGTAGGGGTTTGCATAGATACGTGTCATGCATTTGCTGCGGGATATGATTTACGGACTCGTGAGGCATTCGAGAGTACGTTCGAGGAGTTCGACCGTGTTGTAGGTTTCGGATATTTGCGGGGTATGCATCTGAACGACGCCATGAAGATTCAGGGGAGTCATGTAGACCGTCATATGCCGTTGGGCGAGGGATTTATAGGAATAGATGCCTTTCGGTATATTGTTGAGGATTCGCGCTTCGACGGCATACCATTGATATTGGAGACTCCCGATGAATCGCGTTGGGCGGAAGAGATAGCGTTGTTGAAGGGTTTCGCCGAAAAAGCCTGAAACGGTTTTGCGGGGAGGGGTCAGCGGTCGTACTCCCAAATCTCCATGTTCCTGATGTCGGAGCCGTCTATCTCGAAACGCAACGCCGTCCTCGTTCGATGCGGACCGTAACAACCCGCCGCCCCCGGATTGATGTGCAACAAATCATACACATCATCGTAAATAATCTTCAAAATGTGAGAATGTCCCGAAATGAATATCCCCGGACGCAAACTCTGAATACCGCGCACCGCCTTCGGAGTATAATGACGGGGATATCCGCCTATATGAGTCATCAATACCGTCACATCCTCGCAGCGGAATGACAACGACTCGTTGAACATCCTGCGCATAATACCTCCGTCGATATTGCCCCACACCCCGCGCAAAGGCTTGAATGACGCTATCTCGTCAGCAACCTCCGCCGAGCCGAAATCGCCCGCGTGCCATATCTCATCCACGTCGCGCAGAAATTCACGCAGCGGAGCATCGAACGTGCCGTGTGTGTCGGATATCAAACCTATACGTTTCATCTATCTCTTCTTGTCGCCCCACAACCGCTGCATGAACTCCGCTATCCGAGCCTCCGCAGCATTGCCCGTATCGGGCGTGTAAAACCGTTTGTTCTTCAGCGACGAAGGCATGAACTCCTGCTCGACAAAATGATTTTCATAGTCGTGGGCGTATTTGTACCCCTTGGCGTAACCTGCATTTTTCATCAGTTTGGTGGGGGCGTTGCGCAGATGCAGAGGCACGGGCCGATTTGTCGTATCGCGGTTCACGAAGTCGAGAGCCGTATCTATGGCCATATAAGCCGAATTGCTTTTGGGACTGGTTGCCAGATAGATGGTGGTTTCGGCGAGGGTTATCCGCGCTTCGGGCATTCCTATTTTGTGTACCGTATCGAAGCAGGCATTGGCCAGCAGCAGAGCGTTGGGATTGGCCAGACCCACATCCTCGGAGGCGAGAATCACCAGTCGGCGGGCTATGAATCGGGGTTCCTCGCCGCCGGCCAGCATACGGGCCAGATAGTAGATTGCAGCATCGGGGTCGCTGCCGCGCACGCTCTTTATAAAGGCCGAAATCACGTCGTAATGCTGTTCGCCGTTCTTGTCGTAGAGGGCGATGTTCTGTTGCAGGCAGTCGGTGACAGTACGGTCGTCGATGGTTATGTCGCCGTCGGTGGCTCCGGCCACTATATCCAGGATATTCAGCAATTTGCGAGCGTCGCCGCCCGAGAATCGGAACAAGGCTTCGGTTTCGGTTGCGCGGGCGTTGCGCGAACGGAGTATTTCGTCGGCGGAGAGTGCGCGGTCGAGGAGTCGGCGGAGGTCGTCATCCTCCATGGGGTTGAGGATATAGACCTGACAGCGGCTGAGCAGCGGCGATATGACTTCGAACGAAGGGTTTTCGGTAGTTGCGCCTATGAGTGTGACGATGCCCTGTTCGACGGCTCCGAGGAGCGAATCCTGCTGCGATTTGTTGAATCGGTGGATTTCGTCGATGAAGAGGAAAGGGGTTTGTTGTCGGAAGAGGTGGTGTTGTTTGGCTTTTTCTATGATTTCGCGCACCTCTTTGACGCCTGCGGTCACGGCCGAGAGGGTGAAGAACGGACGGTCGAGCGTAGCCGAGATGAGTCGTGCGAGTGTGGTTTTGCCGACGCCGGGAGGGCCCCACAGAATGAATGAGGGGACGTTTCCGGTTTCGAAGAATTTGCGGAAGACGCCGTTTTCGCCCACGAGGTGGTGTTGTCCGATGTATTCGTCGAGACTTTTGGGGCGGAGTCGTTCAGCGAGAGGTGCAGCCATGATTCGAGCGATGATTTGACTCCCCAAAGATAAGGATTTTTTATTAACTTTGTGCCCATGAACAGCCGATGGCGATATTTGATGCGGGTGAATGACCCTGCCGACCTCCGGACCCTGACTCCGGACGAACTTCCGGCCTACTGCGAGGAGGTGCGTCGGTATATTATAGAGGTATGTTCGGTGAATCCCGGGCATTTGGGTTCGAGTTTGGGTGCGGTGGAGTTGGCCGTGGCGCTGCACTATGTCTACGACACGCCGCACGACCGTCTGATTTGGGATGTGGGTCATCAGGCTTACGCCCACAAGATTGTGACGGGACGCCGCGAGGCATTTGCGTCGCAGCGCACGTTGGGCGGAATCAGCGGATTTCCGCGCATGAGCGAGAGCGAATACGACACATTCGGCTGCGGACACGCTTCGGTTTCGATTTCGGCCGCATTCGGAATGGCCAAAGCCGCCGAACTGCAGGGCGAAAAGCGCAAGGTGGTGGCGGTCATCGGCGACGGTTCCATGACGGGAGGTCTGGCCTTCGAGGGTCTGAACAACGCCGGCGACGGCAAAAACAGCGACCTGTTGGTGATTCTCAACGACAACAACATGGCCATCGACCGTCCTACGGGGGCGTTGGGACGCTATTTGGTGAGGGTTTCGACCTCGCGGTTCTACAATCGTCTGAAACGTTCGCTGTGGCGAATGCTGGGCCGGACTCCGCGTCTGCTGAATCTGATACGCAAGGCGGGCAATGCGGTCAAGCAGGGAGTGCTTCAGAACAGCAATTTTTTCGAGAGTCTGAATTTCAGATACTTCGGCCGCATCGACGGCAACGACGTGCGCGAATTGGTGCGGGTGCTTTCCGACCTGAAGCGCATCGGAGGACCCAAGCTGCTGCACGTCATGACGGTCAAGGGCAAGGGATATGCTCCGGCCGAGACTCATCAGACCGATTTCCATGCTCCGGGACGCTTCGACCCCGAAACGGGCCGCCGTATGGGTCCGTCGGGAGCCGACCGCTATCAGGACGTATTCGGACAGACGCTGCTCGACCTCGCGCGCATCGACAGCCGCGTGGCGGGCATAACCCCCGCAATGCCTACGGGATGTTCGCTCGACATAATGATGCGTGAAATGCCTTCGCGATGCTTCGATGTGGGTATCGCCGAAGGTCATGCCGTTACATTTTCGGCGGGTCTGGCCGCTTCGGGCATGGTTCCCTTCTGCAACATCTACTCCACCTTCATGCAGCGGGCTTACGACAATTTCATCCACGATGTGGCGATTCCGTCGCTGCCGGTGGTGTTGTGTTTAGACCGCAGCGGCGTGGTCGGCGAGGATGGCGCGACGCATCACGGAGCCTTCGACCTTGCATATATGGGCTGCATTCCCAACACGGTGATTGCCGCTCCCTCCGACGAATCGGAGCTTCGCAACATGATGTATACGGCTCTGCAGGCGGGGACTCCCTTCGTGATTCGCTATCCCCGCGGAACGGGTGCGGGTGCGTGCTGGCGCGGCTGCGACTTCGCGGAGATTCCCGTCGGACGCGGACGATGCCTGCACGAAGGCAGCGACATAGCGATTGTAAGTGCGGGCACGGCGGCGCGTCAGTGCGAAAAGGCGGTCGCGCGGGCCGAAGCCGAAGGCGTGTCGGCGGCACACTACGACCTCCGCTACGTGAAACCTTTGGACGAAGAGCTGCTGCGCGAGGTCGGACGCCGATTCCGATGCGTGATTACGGTCGAGGACGGCTCTCTGCGCGGAGGCGTCGGCGAGGCTGTAACGGCCTTTTTCAACCGTGAGGGTTTGGCTGTGAGGGTGCGTTCGCTGGGCATCGCCGACCGATTCGTCGAACACGGAACCGTAGCCGAACTGCAGGCTCTGTGCGGATACGATGCCGATGCGGTTTACGCCGCCGTAAAGGAGATGATATGACCCTGAAAGAGAGATACTCAGCGATAATCGGATGGTTCGAGAGCAATATGCCGACGGCCGAAACCGAACTGCACTACCGCAATCCGTTCGAACTGCTGGTGGCGGTGGTTCTCTCGGCGCAATGCACCGACAAACGGGTCAATATGACCACTCCGGCACTCTTCGAAGCCTTTCCCACGGCGCAGGCCATGGCCGAAGCTTCGGCCGACGATATTCTCCCCTACGTGAAGAGCATATCCTATCCCAACAGCAAGGCGAAGCATCTGGCCGGTCTGTCCCGCATGATTTGCGAGCGTTTCGGAGGCGAAGTCCCGAGCGATGCCGCCGATTTGCAGTCGCTGCCGGGCGTGGGACGCAAAACGGCCAATGTAATGGGTTCGGTGGTGTGGGGACGCGAGGTGATGGCGGTCGATACCCACGTCTTCCGCGTTTCGGCCCGAATGGGACTCACCCGCGGAGCCAAAACCCCGTTGCAGACCGAACTTCAGCTCGAAAAACATATACCTTCGCATCTGCTGCCCAAAGCCCACCACTGGCTGATTCTTCACGGACGCTACGTATGCACGGCACGCGCGCCCAAATGCAACGAATGCGGAGTCTCGCCGTGGTGTCGTCACTTCGCGCGTGCGCGTATATATGGTAAGGAATCGACAGCTTCGGAACGAGAATTGAACCAATAACGGTATTAAATGCTATATTTGCAAACGGCAACAAAAACACAAAACCATGAAAATTTCTAAAACAAAGCGACTGACACTACATTTGACGGCAGTCATCATGGCGCTCTGCGCATTCACGGCCTGCACGCAGGGCGGCGAATACGATAACGACAACGGCAACGGCGGAGGCAGCGGCGGAGGCGGAGGCTCGCACAATCAGGAGAGCGGCCAGATTACCGCTTCGGCGAACCGTCTGTATATAGATGCAATGCTCGACAAATACTACCTCTACAACGACGCATACCGCCAAACCTCGCGCAATTACAATCAGAGCTACTCCAACTTTCTGGACGACGTGCTCGACCAGATGCACGCCAAAGGTCAGAACCCCAAAGACGGTTTCGAATACGACGGCGAATGGTACTTCTACTCCTATGTGGAGCGCGAAAAGTCGGCAGCGGGACGTGCCGAAGGCTCGCTCTACGACGAAATTCCGCGCGAATACGCCTACGGCACGGGTATGTATTTAGTCCTCGTAAGGCTTAGCTCGAACCCGTTCTATTACGGAGTTACGCCTCTGTGGGTCTATCCGGATTCGCCCGCCTACAAGGCCGGCATCCGACGCGGCGACCTCATTACCCAAATCAACGGCAAAAATACAACCCTCGCCTCGCTCAAAGGTTCATATGCCGACCTGCTGGACGACGAGTTCTACAGCAAAAAGAGCTATAAACTCTCCATCGAAGCCGACGACGGGTCGCTCAATACCGTCACCGTCGAGACCGACTACTACTATCCGAATCCCATACTCTTCGAACGCATCTACAATGTTGCGGGCAGGATTGCGGGCTATTTGGTCTACAACGGTTTCGATGCCGCCTACGACAACGATTTGCTCGAGGTGTTCGACCGCTTCAAAGCCGCCGGCGTCGAGGATGTGATTCTCGACCTCCGCTACAACGGCGGCGGTCATGTGATTTCGAGCCGTCTGCTCTCGGCGGTTCTGGCCGGACCCCACTGCAAAGGCAAAGTATTTGCCTACTACCGCTACAACGACGAACGCATGAAAAAAGACTACGACATAACCGACCTCTCGGATGCCACAGCCTTCCCCTGCGAACTCTTCGACGGCGACTATGAACGGTATGCCGACAGCTACGGATTCGAAAACGTCTACGTCATTGGCGGACGCAATACCGCTTCGGCCAGCGAACTGACCATAAATTCGCTGCGCGGACTCGACCGCAATGTGATACTCATCGGCTGCGAACCCACCAACGGCAAGGATGTGGGTATGGAGGTCACCACCTCGACCCGAAGTTTCGACGGATATGTCTACACCCTCGCCCCCATATCGTTCCAGACCTACAACGCCAAAGGCGAAAGCGACTACGACGACGGATTCACTCCCGACATCAAACCGGCCCCCATTCAGAGCAGCAGCGGAACGTACCACACCTACGATGAATTCATGCCCGAAGACTGGGGTATGCTGTATCCGGGTTCGAACGGCAGCATACAGAAATTCGACTATTTGGCCGACGCTCTCTACGCCATTGCCGGCGGAACTCTGTCGTCTTCGGACCTTTCGGTCGTTACCGACGGCGGCGAAACGGCTCTGACGGCGGTCGTGCCCCGTTGCAAGATGATGCTCGTGCAGCCTGCAACCCGCAGCGGAAACGGCAATGAAGGTCTGCGCATACGCCGACGCAATCCGTTCGAAAACAATATGGTCAAGCCGCTCGACGACCGCGACCGCCAATTCTGAACATCTCAAAACCGAGAAAAAATGAAGTGCAAAAACACGCCGTTGGAATCGATTCCCCAACTCGTCGCAAAACAGCGGGAATTTTTTGCTTCGGGAGTCACGCGCGAAATCTCTTTCCGCCGCGCCATGCTTGCCCGATTGGATGAGGCTCTGCGCCGTTGGGAGGAGCGTTTGAGCGACGCTCTCTATGCCGATTTGCGCAAGTCGCGCGAGGAGTCGTTCATGACCGAATTCGGAATCCTCTACGGCGAAATAGCACTTCATCGCCGCAAAGTCAAAAGCTGGGCGCGCATAAAATGCCGACCCACACCCCTCAAAATGTGGCCGTCGCGCAGCAAAACACTCTTCGAACCGCTGGGCACCGCTCTCATAATCGCACCGTGGAACTATCCCGTGCAGCTGCTGCTCAATCCTCTGATAGGGGCCGTTTCATCGGGATGCACCGCCGTCCTGAAGCCTTCGCCCTATACTCCTCATGTTTCGGAGACTTTGGCCGCCATGATTGCCGAGACCTTTCCTTCGGAGTACATAGCCGCCGTGGAGGGCGACCGCACGGTCAACACCAAGTTGTTGGGCGAGCGTTTCGACATCATATTTTTTACGGGCAGTCCGGTTTTGGGGCGCACGGTCATGCGTGCCGCCGCGGAGAATCTCACGCCCGTGGTGCTGGAGTTGGGCGGCAAAAGTCCCTGCATCGTGGACCGTGAAGCGGATGTAAGGATAGCTGCGCGTCGGATTGCGTGGGGCAAGACTCTGAACGGGGGTCAGACCTGCATAGCTCCCGACTATCTGATGCTTCACCGTTCGTTGGAGGGGCCGTTCGTTGCGGCTTTCGCGGAGGAGGTGCGCCGTTTGCTGGGCGACGATGCTTCGCAGGCCGAACATTTCGTGCGCATGGTTAACGAACGCGCTTTCGACCGTGTGAGCGGTTATTTGTCGGAGGGTGAGGCTGTTGTCGGCGGAGGTTGCGACCGTTCGGACCTCTATGTGGAACCGACGCTGTTGCGTGGAGTTTCGGAATCGTCGTCTGTTATGCGTGAGGAGATATTCGGACCGGTGTTGCCGATGTTGTTGTTTGACGAGAGCGAGGAGGTGGTGCGATTCGTGAACGGACGGGAGAAGCCGTTGGCGATGTATTATTTCGGGTCGGAGAAGAAGGGATTGGAGTTGGTGTATCGGACTTCGTCGGGCGGGGTCTGCATCAATGATACGATAATGCACGTAGTGAATGAGAACATACCGTTTGGCGGGACGGGGAATTCGGGCATGGGGAGTTATCATGGCCGCAGGACGTTCGAGTCATTTTCTCACGAGCGTTCGGTGGTGCTAACGCCGGTTCGACCCGATTTGCCGTTCCGATATTCGCCGTACAGATTTTT
>JAFLRS010000169.1 GCA_022511355.1 Alistipes sp. | reverse complement strand
AGTCGATGGTCTCCTTGTCGATGTCGGCCATCACCTCGTCGGTAATCTTCTTCATACGGGCCTCGGTATAACGCATGGCAGCCGGCGAATCGCCGTCCATCGAACCGAAATTGCCCTGTCCCTCTACAAGCGGATAACGCATACTCCACTCCTGAGCCAGACGAACCATGGCATCGTATACCGAAGAGTCGCCGTGAGGGTGGAACTTACCGAGTACGTCACCCACAATACGGGCAGACTTACGCGTAGGCTTGTCGGAATAGAGATTGAGTTCGGCACTCATATCGTACAAAATACGACGGTGCACGGGCTTGAGACCGTCACGCACATCGGGCAAAGCTCGCGACACGATTACCGACATCGAATAGTCGATGTAGGCGCTCTTCATCTGCTCCTCGATATTCACCCGTTCGATGCGGCCCACCAAACCCGCATTCTTTTCTTCTTCTGTAAGCATATCTTTCGTTGTCTTGTAACACGCAAAAATAGCATTTTTTTTCGAAATAAGCAACTTTCAACCCTATTTTTGCACCCCGGCAAAAAACCTCCTCCCGAATTTTGCCCTTTTAGGCCCGTTTAAGGCCGTTTTCAGACAACCGAAACACGAACCCGTACTACCGTCGGGATTTTTTCATGCCGCAATCATTCGCTTTTCCGAAGAAATAACCTATCTTTGCCTCACAATTAACAAAACCTAACAACAATGTTCAATATGCTAAATTTGCTGATGCTGCAGGCAGAAACCGCAGATCAGCCCCTTCTGCTGCCCGACAGCGTGCAGAAAGCCAACTTCGCACAGGCGGTGGACAAACTCGTAAACACCGACTATCATCAACTCATCGCAAACTTCGCCGAAGAGGCCGTATGGGTGCTTGTCAAAATCCTCTGCGCTCTCGCAATATGGGCCGTCGGACGAATTATCATCCGCTGGGTACTCGGAATGCTCAACCGTACTTTCGAACGACGCAACGTAGATACCTCGCTCCGCAGCTTCCTGCGAAACCTCATCAAAGTGGTGCTTACGCTCCTCGTAATCCTCACCGTAGTGCAGATGCTCGGCGTGAATGTCACCTCCATCATCGCACTCTTCGCCTCGGCGACTCTGGCTATCGGTATGGCCTTGAGCGGCACCATGCAGAACTTCGCCGGCGGCGTAATGATCCTCCTGCTCAAACCCTATCGCGTCGGAGACTACATCTCGGCTCAGGGTCAGTCGGGTACCGTCACCGAAATCATGCTCTTCTCGACCAAAATCCAAACCACCGACAACCAAACCATCTACATCCCCAACAGCTCGATCGCCACAGCCATCATCGACAACTACTCCGCAGCCGAACTGCGGCGTGTAGATATTACCGTAGGCATATCATACGGCGACAGCGTGGAGGCGGCTCGTCAGGCGATACTGGAGCTTTGCCGCGAAGACGGTCGGATACTATCCTCGCCCGAACCCGCAGTATGGCTCGCGCATCTTGGCGATTCGTCGGTAATTCTCACCGTCCGTATGTGGGTGAAGAACGCCGATTACTGGGATGTATTCTTCCAGATGAACGAGAAAATCTACGATACTCTGCCCAAGAAGGGCATCAATTTCCCGTTCCCGCAGATGGATGTACATGTCAAGAAGGAGGAGTAACGCTCCGCATTCGACAGACACGACACAATAAAAAAAGCAGGAGTGCAACCCCGAAAGGTTGCACTCCTCGCTTTTTAAGCGTCGGTTCGGGCTATTTCACCTCCTCGAACTCGACATCCTCGGGCTGACTGCCGCCATTGCCGCCGTCGACAGGCCCCTGCTGAGACCCTCCCTGCGACTGCTGAGATGCCTGCTGCGCATATATGTCCTGCGACGCCGCCTGCCATGCCGCATTCAACTCGTTCATCGCAGCGTCTATTCCAGACAAATCCGCATTCTTGTGAGCCTCCTTCAACTTCGACAAAGCTCCCTCTATCGCCGAACGCTTATCGGCAGGCAACTTGTCTCCGTACTCCTTCAACTGCTTCTCAGTCGCGAATATATTCGAATCCGCAGCGTTTATCTTCTCTATACGCTCCTTCTCCGCCTTGTCCTTCTCCTCGTT
>JAFLRS010000168.1 GCA_022511355.1 Alistipes sp. | reverse complement strand
CGCCTACCGACTGGTCGGGGCGAATGGTGATAGGCTCGTAAATCATTCCGTTCTCGGCCCTTTTCACCTTTCTCACCTCGGCGGCTTGCTGCTCGATAGACATATTTTTGTGAATAACTCCTATTCCGCCTTGCCTTGCGAGGGCAATAGCCATCTTCGACTCGGTGACGGTATCCATCGCAGCGGATACTATCGGAATATTGAGCCGGATGTTGCGTGTAAACTGACAGCCGAGTTCAACCTCACGGGGCAGTACTTCGGAGTAGGCCGGAACAAGCAGGACGTCATCGAATGTAAGTCCTTCGCCAATGATACGTTCGGTAATTAACATAATGACAAGTAATTTTGATGTTTATCTTGCGGGTCGTGTGAATTTATTCGTTTTTGAGTACGTGGTCGCAATAAGCACAACGCTCGACGCCGTCGGCATCGATGTAGGCACGCTTCACGACCGGTTCGGAAAGCGATATGCAGCGGCTGTTCGTGCAGGGCTGCGATGCCGGCACCGTCTCCCTCGCGTCGGGATGCTCCTCCTCCCTCTTCTTCAGCAGAGTGCAGATAAGCGCCATGCGGACGAACTTTCCGTTCTCAACCTGACGGAAGTATGCCGCACGAGGGTCGGAATCGACATCCGTACTTATCTCATTGACTCTCGGCAGCGGATGCAGCACTATCATCTTCTCTTTGGCCAGCGTCATCTTCTTCGCATCGAGAATGAAGCTGTCCTTGAGTCTTTCATAGTCGTTTTTATCGGCGAAACGCTCCTGCTGCACACGGGTCATATACAGCACGTCGAGCATCGGAAGAGCCTCCTCCAGAGTATCCGTCTCGACGAAGTTCGAAGGCATAATGTTCTTGATATAATCGGGCAGACGAAGCTCCTGCGGAGATATAAGCACGAATCTGATGCCTTCATAGCGCTTCATGGCCTTGATGAGCGAATGTACGGTACGTCCGTACTTCAGGTCGCCGCACAGACCCACGGTCAGATTGTCCAGATGACCCAACTCGCGCAGAATGCTGAGAAGGTCGGTGAGCGTCTGCGTAGGATGCGCATGACCGCCGTCGCCCGCATTGATGACAGGTATGCGCGAATATTGCGCCGCAATGCAGGGAGCCCCCTCCTTGAAGTGACGCATAGCTATAATATCGGCAAAAGCCGACACCACCCTTACCGTATCGGCTACGGTCTCGCCCTTGCTCACAGACGAGGTGCCTGCATCGGAGAATCCCAGTACGTTTCCTCCCAACTCCATCATGGCCGAGGTGAAACTCAGCCGCGTGCGGGTGCTGGGCTCATAAAAGAGCGTCGCCAGCTTCTTGCCTTCGCACACACGGCTGTATGCGGAACGGTTGTCGATAATATCGAGGGCCAGGTCGAGCACTTGCTGTGTCTCCTGAACGGTGAGGTCGGTTGAATCAATCAGATGTCGCATAAGTTCGGGGTTGCTTTAAGTTTAATATCGTAAACGGTATGTGTTCTATTTCAAACTCTGCCAACTCTCGTCCGAAGGATCGTTTCGGAACGCAAGCAGACGTTTTTTGTCCGAAGACTCTATATATTTCTCCTCAACAGCCACTTCCAGCAGCGTTTCGAGGTCGCACAGACTGATATTCCCGACATCGTGCCGAGCCAGTGCATCTTTACCCTTCTGCATATTGTATGTGAATATGCTCACTACGCCCAGCACCTCGGCACCGGCCTCACGCAACGCCTCCACAACATCTATACAGCTGCCCGCGGTAGATATAAGGTCCTCAACCACCACAACCTTCTCTCCGCGCTCCAGTCGGCCTTCGATTCTGTTGGTGCGGCCGTGGTCTTTGGCCGACGAACGAACATAACCCATAGGCAGATTCAATTTCGTGGCCGTAATGGCCGCATGGGCAATACCCGCCGTCGAGGTCCCCATAAGAGCCTCCGCCTGCGGAAAGTGTTCGCGGACAAGCGCAGCCAGTCCGTTTTCGATATCCTCTCTTACCTTGACATCCGAAAGCGTAAGACGGTTGTCGCAATAGATGGGACTTTTGATTCCGCTCGCCCAAGTGAACGGTTCGTCGGGACGAAGGAACACCGCTCCGATAGAGAGCAGATCT
>JAFLRS010000167.1 GCA_022511355.1 Alistipes sp. | reverse complement strand
TGGTCGGGGTCGGCGAAGAAGGGAATCTTCTGACCCGACACGATGGTATTGTTGAGGTCGATGCCGGCGATACCGGTGGCAATCAGCTCCGAAGGCTGAATACGTTTGAAGGGGTTCACCGTAGGTCCGCCGATTTCGCGCTCCTCGCCTTCGATGCTTTCGCCGCCCTCGAGCGGTTCGCCGTAGGCGTTGAAGAAGCGGCCGGCCAAATCGTCCGAAACCTTGAGTTTGGGAGGCTCGCCGTGGAACACCACTTCGGAGTCGGTCTGGAGGCCCTCGGTGCCTGCGAAGACCTGAAGCGTAACATTTTCGCCCATAATCTTCACCACCTGAGCCAGTTTGCCGCCCACGGTAGCCAGTTCATCGTTGCCGACGCCCGTGGCGCGAAGCGTTACGGTCGCCTTGGTGATATTGTCTATTTTGGTATATACCTTTTGAAATGCACGTGTTGTCATGGCCTTCTATTTTACAGCTTTTTCGTTTACAACTTTCTCGATACGGGACTTGTAGTCCTCGAATTTCTCCGACTTCCACTCCGAATAGTTCATCTGACGGAAGAGGTTGATGAGCGACTTGAAGTATTGCGAACACTCTTCGAAATCGGCGAATTCGAATTTGCGGTGGCAGACGTCGAGTACCATTTCGTACATCATCTTCTGACGCTCCATGGGGCAGTTGGCGTCGATGTCGTCGAATGCGTCCTGCTGCAGAACCACGAAGTCGATAAGTTCGCCCTTCCAGAAACGTTCGTGATACTCTACGGGCACGCCGTCGTCGCCCAGAATGTTAATCTGGTCGTTGGCCTCCTTGCCGCGCTGAACTATGGTTTTGCCTTCGTATACGAAGTCCACCCAGTTCTTCTCGATGTGATTGTCCAGATATTCGCGGATTTCGGGATACTCCAGATACTTCGAATAGGAGTCGATGGGGTCGATTGCGGGGTAACGCTTCGAATCGGCACGTCCCTGCGACAGAGCATAGAAGCATCGTGCCGCTTTTTTGGTCGATTCGGTCACCGGTTCCTTGAGGTTACCGCCGGCGGGCGACACCGTTCCGAGGAAGGTCACCGAACCGGTATGTCCGTTGGAGAGTTTCACCAGACCCGAACGCGAATAGAAGTTCGAAATGATTGCCGAGAGGTCCATGGGGAAAGCGTCCTGACCCGGAAGTTCCTCCAGTCGGTTCGACATTTCGCGCAGAGCCTGTGCCCATCGCGAGGTGGAGTCGGCCATAACCAGCACCTTCAGACCCATCGAGCGGTAGTATTCGCCGATGGTCATACCCGTGTAGACCGAAGCTTCGCGTGCGGCTACGGGCATATTCGAGGTGTTGCATATAATAATGGTACGCTCCATGAGTTTGTGACCGGTGCGGGGGTCGACCAGTTCGGGGAATTCGGCGAAGATTTCGACCACCTCGTTGGCACGCTCGCCGCAGGCCACTATGATGATTACATCGGCATCGGCCTGTTTTGATATGGCGTGCTGAAGGACGGTCTTGCCGGCGCCGAACGGACCCGGGATAAATCCCGTACCGCCTTCGGCCAGCGGATTGAAGGTGTCGATTGCACGCACGCCCGTCTCCATCACGCGATAGGGTCGGGGTTTTTCGGTGTAGCAGCGCACGGCCTGTTTCACGGGCCATTTCTGCACCATGGTGATGTTGTAGTCGTTGCCGTCGGCATCGGTTACCACCGCTATGGTGTCGGTAACCTTGTATTGTCCGGCTTCGGCGACGCTCTTTACGGTGTAGCTGCCGGTCATGATGAAGGGAACCATGATTTTGTGAGCCACCCACTGTTCCTTCACTTCGCCGAGCCACGAAGCCGCCGAAACTTTGTCGCCGGCCTTTGCGAGCGGTTTGAACTCCCAGATTCTGTCGAAGTCGATGGGGTCGGTAATCGAACCGCGCGAAATGAAGAGTCCGTCCATTTTTTCGAGGTCGTTTTGCAGACCGTCGTAGTTTTTCGACAGCAGACCCGGAGCCAGTGTAGCTTCGAGCATATGGCCTTCGAAATCGACACGGTCGCCGATTTTCAGACCGCGGGTGCTGTCGTACACCTGCACGTAGGCATCGTCGCCTATAACCTTGATGACCTCGGCCATCATTTTGGTATCACCGCAGTGAACGAAGCAGATTTCGTTCTGACCCACCGC
>JAFLRS010000166.1 GCA_022511355.1 Alistipes sp. | reverse complement strand
CTTTTTCGGTCGCCTTGATACCGCAGTCCAAAGCTATGACCAGTCCGACTCCCTTTTTGACGGCGAAGTCGATACCCTTTACCGAGATGCCGTAACCTTCGTCATAACGGTCGGGGATGTAGAAAAAGAGGTTTGTATGGCCGAGCGAACGGAGGAATTTGTAGACCAATGCAACGGCCGTAGTTCCGTCCACGTCGTAATCGCCGTAAACCATAATCTTCTCGCCCGAACGCACTGCCTCCTCGACGCGTGCAACGGCCTTGTCCATATCCTTCATGAGGAAAGGGTCATGCAGGTCCGCCAGACTGGGATTGAAGAATTTATTAACTTTTTCTACCGTGTCTATGCCTCTTTGTACCAGCAGGTTAGCCAACACGCGGGGAAGACCTGCGGAGGTAGCGACAGCCTCTACCGTCCGGGGATCGCCCTGCGGCTTGACAACCCATCTTTTGTCTATGGGCATACTTTTTACTATTTATTATATTTCTCAATTTTTTATTATTTCGTCATCATGCGGCACTCTGCGCCAAGCAGTTGCGCCAATCGTGTCACCACCTTTACCCTTACCTCGTCGATGTCGGGAGCATAACCCAATTCCCGTTGCATGGAGGTGACTCCGCGGTCGGTGAATCCGCAGGGGTTTATAACCTCGAAGCGATGCAGGTCGGTAGTCACGTTGAGTGCGAATCCGTGCATCGTTATGTAGCGTGAAGCTCTGACTCCTATTGCGCACACTTTGCGCAGAGGGCCTTTTCCGGCGACATTTCCGCCCGTCCACACGCCCGATGCACCTTCGCTGCGTCCCGATTCCGTTCCGTATCGGGCGAGGGTGTCGATGACCGCCTGTTCGAGGGTGAAGATGTATTGCCGCAGCCCCATATTCACGAGTGCGAGGTTCAGAACGGGATAGCCCACTATCTGACCTTCGCCGTGGAACGTGATATCGCCTCCGCGGTCGGTGCGGAAGAGTCGTGCGCCCATATTTCGCAGCACCTCTTCGTCCACGAGCAGATTGTTTTCGTTGCCGTGTTTGCCGATGGTGTAGACGTCGGGGTGTTCGACGGTGAATATGGTGCCGGCGCAACCTTCCGGGGCATTGCCTTCGGAGAGTCGTCGGAACTCGTTGCGCTGCAGTTCGAGTGCTTCGGAGTAGTCCATTCGTCCCAGATGTCGGTATTCGGCGTAGAGAGTCATGTTGGTACCGAGCTTGTCAGCTTCACTTTCAAAGAGCTTGTGCCGAGAGTTTTCTTACGCATTTGAGGCCCTCTTCGGCCAGATACGAGGAGCGGACGAGGGGTGCGCTTGCGCAATAGTCCATTCCTGCATCGAGAGCCAATTGCTTGTATAGTTCGAACCGTTCGGGCGTCACATATTCGGCGACGGGGAAGTGAGCGGCAGTGGGTTGCAGATATTGACCTATGGTCACTATGCGGACCCCGGCTTCATGCAAATCGAGCAGAGTTCGGTTCACTTCGTCCTGCGTTTCCCCGAGTCCGGCCATGAGACCGCTTTTTGTAATGGCTCCGCAGTCAGCGAGGTATCTGAGAGTTGCGAGGCTTTTGCGGTATTCGGCACGTGAACGGACTTGAGGTGTGAGTCGTTCGACGGTTTCGATGTTGTGTCCGATGATATCGGGTCGTGCAGCGACGACGATATCGAGCAGTTCGGGTCGAGCATCGAAGTCAGGAATAAGAATCTCGATAGTGGCATCGGGATTGAGGTTGCGGATTTGGGCGACTGTTTGAGCCCAGTGATTCGCACCTTGATCCGGGAGGTCGTCGCGTGTGACTGAGGTCACCACGACGTGTCGAAGATTCATGAGTGCGGCGCTTTGAGCGACATTTTGCGGTTCTGCGGGGTCAGGAGGGAGGGGATGTCCCGATTGAGTTGCGCAGAAGCGGCAGTTGCGAGTACAGAGGTCACCGAGAATCATAAAGGTGGCTGTTTTACGGCTCCAGCATTCGGCTTTGTTGGGGCATAATCCGCTGCTGCAAATAGTGTGCAGAGAGTGAAGTCGCACTATTCTATCGACTTGAGCGAAGGCCGCATTGCGATGGAGTCTGATTTTCAGCCAATCGGGCTTTTTGATTACGGAATTGCTCTGTTCATGTTTCGACATTATGTCAAGTTTCGTTATTCCAATTGGTGCAAAGTTAGCTGAAAAAATCGAGAATAGCAAAAAGGCTCGGGCGTTTTTGATATTTTTTCCCTCACTT
>JAFLRS010000165.1 GCA_022511355.1 Alistipes sp. | reverse complement strand
CGGCAGTTTTGGCTTTCGATGCTATGACGGTGTGTATGCCGCCCACTTTGTTGCAAACTTCCCAACTTACCTCGAACAGACAGTCGGGAGCGAAGATTGTTTTACTCATATCTTTTCTGTGTTGTAATTACCTGTTTTCGAGGAGATATTGCGCTCCTCTCTATATTCGCGCACAAATATAACAATTTCTCGGCTCTTCTGCAAGGCTTTTTTTGACCATTGTGCCGAATTTGCATCATGTTGCGACCGAAATCGCACTGCCGCCGCCTTTGCCGGTTCAGACTTCGAAAAGCATTTCTATTACGGCATCCGACACCAGCATACGTTCGGGCGGAATCCTTATACGGCCCTTTTCGATGACTACTCCGTAGCCTTCGGCCGCCGCGGCTTCGCGCAGCAGACGTTCGGCGCAGGCGGGCCCGAATCGTTCGGCCACCGTCGCGGAATCCAAACCTTCGACTCTGCGCAGCGAGGTCATTATCAATTCATTGAGCCTGTCGCGTTCGGTCAGCGTTTCCGATTCGTAACGCCGTCCGGCTATATATTCGGCAGGATTCTGCGCGCACCATCTGCGCACCTCGCCGTTGAACGAATGCGCCCCCGCACCTATGCCCAGATATTCAGCTCCGCTCCAGTAGGAGGAGTTGTGCCGGGCGCGGAAACCCTCGCGGGCGTAATTCGACACCTCGTAGTGTTCGAATCCCGCCTCGGCGAGCCGGTCGTGAATCATTACGAAGAGCCGTTCGCTGCGCTCGTCGCTCGTCGCGGCGAACTCCCCGCGGGCGGCCATGCGGCCGAAACGGGTCCCCGGCTCCACCGTAAGGTGGTAGGCCGAAACGTGCTGCACCCCCAGCATTGCCGTTTTCTGCAAATCTGCGGCCACCGCATCGTCGCCGAAACTCTCGAATCCGAATATCAAATCGACGGTTATGTTGCCGTAACCCGCATCCTGAAGCATCTTCACCGCCGTTTCGGCCTGTCGGGAGTCGTGACGGCGGTTCATCATCCGCAGCAGACGGTCGTCGAACGACTGTATGCCCAAACTTATGCGGTTCACGGAGGTGGTTCGGAGCTGTTCGATGTAGCGCGGATTCACGTCGTCGGGATTGACCTCGACGGTCGTCTCCTCCACCGCCGAAGCGTCATAAATCCGTGCCGCATGGTCGATGAGACGCTGCAGCTGCGACGGTTCGACCAGCGAAGGCGTCCCTCCGCCGAAGTATATCGTCTTCAGCGTGCGGTCGTGCAGAAATTCGCGGCTGTCGTCCAGTTCGCGATGCATGACCCCGACGGTCTCCTCCATGAGGCGCAGGTCGGCGAAACGGTGAAAATCGCAATAGGCGCAAATCCGTCTGCAAAAGGGTATATGGAAGTAGAGTCCTGCCATTTTTACAAATATAGTATTTTTTTCTTTTTTGCAAAAGCATTTTGCGGCAATGTTTTTGCCCGACGACGGGGTATGGAAAATGTAAAAACGACAAATGAAGCGGAGGAGGCGAAACGTGCCGAGGCGCGCGATTCGATAGGCGAAACCACGCAGCTGACTCCCGACGACCAGCTCTCCGACGGCGGAGCCATGCCTCCCGAACGCGAGGGAGAGGGCACATCGTGGCGCAAGGTCGAGCAGGATACGGTGGCGGTAAATCCGTCGGCCGAGAGCATGGACAGCCGCGGATAAAGACACTTTGCATCGGGATTGAAAATTTTGCTATCTTTGCAACCGGATTGCGGATAGCATCATGTTGATTTCGATTATCATACCCGTATACAATGCGGAGACCTACCTCGACGAGTGCGTGGCGGGCATCCTCGCCCAGAGTTTCGGCGACTTCGAACTGCTGCTGATAAACGACGGAAGTCGCGACCGCAGCGGCGAATTGTGCCGCATATGGGCGGAACGCGATTCGCGCGTGCGTTTTATCGACACTCCCAACTGCGGAGTGAGTGCCGCGCGCAACAGGGGTCTGGAGGCGGCCGCGGGCGACTACATTGCCTTTGCCGATGCCGACGACCGCGTGACTCCCGACTGGCTGCGGTTCATGGTCGATGCGGGTCTCGACGGAAAGACGCTTCCGGTGTGCAGCTTCACCGAGCAGCGCGGCGGCCGCATGATAGATTTCCGTCTCGAAGACCGGTGCGTGGAGGGCGGATTCGAAGCCTGCCTGCCGCTGTTCACGGAGCTGTACCGCAGCCGCAAACTCAATCTGGTGTGGAACAAACTCTTTTCGCGGGCGATAATCGAACGACGCGGGCTGCGTTTCGACGAACATCTGCGTTACGGTGTGGATATAGTCTTCGTACTCGAGTACTGCGCCGACATCGAACGCGTCGTTACGGACAGCCGTCCGACATATATATCCCGTTTC
>JAFLRS010000164.1 GCA_022511355.1 Alistipes sp. | reverse complement strand
TTGAAGTCGAGGAATACGGCCAGACCGGTTTCATTGACGCCGTAGCCGGCATCGCAGCGTTCTTTGGCAGCACGCGAAGCCACGTCGCGGGGGACGAGGTTTCCGAAAGCGGGGTAGCGGCGTTCCAGATAGTAGTCGCGGTCTTCTTCGGCTATATCCGAGGGTTTTTTGGTGCCTGCGCGCAGAGCCTTTACATCTTCGAGATTTTTGGGGACCCATATACGTCCGTCGTTGCGGAGCGATTCCGACATAAGAGTCAGTTTCGACTGTTGGTCGCCGTGAACGGGGATACAGGTGGGGTGAATCTGCGTGAAGCAGGGGTTTGCGAAACCTGCGCCCTTGCGATAGCACTGGAATGCGGCCGAGCCGTTGGAGGCCATGGCGTTGGTGGAGAGGAAGAATACGTTTCCGTATCCGCCGGTTGCGATGACCACTGCATGAGCGCCGTGCCGTTCGATTTCGCCGGTCACGAGGTTGCGTGCTATGATGCCGCGAGCTTCACCGTTTTCGATTACGATGTCGAGCATTTCGTGTCGGGTGTAGCTTTTTACCGAGCCGGCGGCAATTTCTTTGTTGAGTGCGGCATAAGCGCCGAGGAGGAGTTGCTGACCGGTCTGACCGCGGGCGTAGAATGTACGTGACACCTGAGCGCCGCCGAACGAGCGGTTAGCGAGCAGACCGCCGTATTCGCGTGCGAAGGGAACTCCTTGAGCGACGCACTGGTCGATGATGAGGTTCGAGACCTCGGCCAGACGATATACATTGGCTTCGCGTGCGCGATAGTCGCCGCCCTTGATGGTATCGTAGAAGAGGCGGTATACCGAGTCGTTGTCGTTCTGATAGTTTTTGGCGGCATTGATACCGCCCTGAGCTGCGATGGAGTGTGCGCGTCGCGGCGAGTCCTGAATGCAGAACACTTTGACGTTATAGCCGAGTTCTCCGAGCGAAGCAGCAGCGGAAGCGCCGCCGAGTCCGGTACCTACGACGATGATGTCGAGTTTGCGTTTGTTGGCAGGGCTGACGACCTTGATTGCAGCCTTATGGTTGCTCCATTTGTCGGCCAGTGCGCCTGCGGGGATTTTGGAATCTAATTTCAGAGCCATATTCTGAGTTTTTTTATTTGTAATCGAAAGTTATTAGCAGCATCCTCCGCAGCAGGGGCAGAGCGAGTGGATGTAGAAGCAAACGACAACGGCTGCGAAACCGAGGCAGACGAGGGTTGCGGCTATGTTTGCGATGCATTTGAGTCGGCAGTACCAATTGTCGTTGGCCCAGCCGGCTGTTTGGAACATCGACCATACGCCGTGTGTAAGGTGGAACCATATTGCGGCGAACCACACGAGGTATATAACGACATTGTACCAGTGAGCGAAGGTTTCGGCAATGATAGCCACGCCGTTTTCGGGTTCTTCGCCGAGGAGTTCGACGAGCTGCATTTTTGCCCAGAAGTGGCAGAGGTGCGTAGCCAGACCGAGAGCGACGATGATGCCGAGTACCAGCATATTCTTCGATGCCCAGCTTACGCCTTCTTCCTTAACGGTCATGGCGTAGCGGACGTTGCCGCGGGCTTTGCGGTTCTGCAGGGTGAGGATGAAAGCGAATACGATGTGTACCACGACGCCCAGAGCCAGCACGAGTGTACCGGCGAGTGCATACCAGTTAGTTCCGAGGAATTCGCAGATGCCGTTGTAGCTCAGACCGAAAGGACCGTTGCCTACGCCGGCATACAGATCGACGAGAGCCACGAGGTTCATCGACATGTGGAACAGCAGGAACAGGACCAGAAAACAGCCCGATACGGACATCACGAGTTTTCGGCCCAATGAGGAATCAGTTAGGAAACAACTCATAATTTTTTAATTTTTATTATTTTTGTACTGTTTGATGTGTTTCTGTTTTACAAAACACAAAGATAATAATTGTTTGTCAAATAACAACACTTTGAAGGCTAAAAAAACCATACGGGCCGAAGTGAAGGCCAAATTATTGGAAATGAGCGTTGAAGCTCGATTATCGGCTTCGCGTGCAATTTTTTCGCGCGTGTCGGAGCTGCCGTGTTTCGGTTCTGCGGTTGTGGTGGGGGTTTACGCTTCGCTGCCGGACGAGCCGTTGACGGCTGAAATCTTGCGTGAATGGAGCCGTTGCAAAACCGTAGCCGTGCCGCGAGTGGAGGGCGAGTCGATAAATTTCTACCGATATGATGCGGAGCGTTGCGTGCGCGGAGCTTTCGGCATTATGGAGCCTGCTCCCGATGCCGAACCTGTTTCTGCCGGCGAGTTGGACTTGCTGATAGTTCCGGGCGTAGCTTTCACGCGTGAGGGAGTCCGTTTGGGTCGCGGCGGCGGATTTTACGACCGTTTTCTTGCACGTCCCGAATTGCGGGCTTTCACTGCGGGGGTATGTTTCGGGGTTCAGATTTTCGATACGCTGCCTTCGGAGCCTCACGACCGCCGTGTGGATGCCGTTGTATGTGAATAGGAGTTTTCAG
>JAFLRS010000163.1 GCA_022511355.1 Alistipes sp. | reverse complement strand
GGCGTCGGTTCGCCTTGCGGAGAGTTTTGCGTCGCTTTTGCGGTCAAAAGCGACAAAGAGGATTTGCGGCCAAAAGGTGCGAAAACGAAAACCCTAATTACAGAACCAGAATATAAAATAGGGGAGATAATCTTTGAGAGCTTTGCGCAGCATTTTCATAGCCTTTGATATTTCGAACTCCACGCTTTTGACGGAGGAGTCGGTTTCGGCGGCTATTTGTTTGTAGCTTTGACCGTGTACGCGGCTGCGTAAGAAGATGTCGCGTGTACGTTGAGGCATATTTGCGAGAGTGCGTTCGACGAGCATACGAGCTTCGTTGCTGAAGAGTTCTTGCGGGTCGCAGGCTTCGAGTGTGGCTATACGGGTTTGGAGTATGCGTTGTTGGTGCGAGTGGAGCTGTTCTGCTGCGCGAGCCCGCACTTCGAGTGCGCGCAGATGATTGAGGCTGCGATTGCGTATTACGGTTAGGATGTAGGGTGCGAACGATTGGTCGGTAAGAGAGTCGCGTTTGTTCCATGCGACGGAGAAGCTCTCCATGACTATATCTTCGGCCACGACTCTGTCGGCCACGTATCCTGTTGCGAAGCGCAGCATACGTGGATAGTACCTGCCGAAGAGACGGTTGAAGGTGTTCAGATCGAGTGAACGGTCCGCATTTTCGGCTTGATGGCTGTTGGATATGCCGTCGTAGTTCTCCATGTTGTTTAACAAAGATACAACAAAAACTCCGTAATAGCAAAAAGGGGGCCCAAAGGAGAAGAAGTACGGCGGGATTTTTTTAAGAATCCCGCCGTGAAGTTCGGAATCGTGTCGTGGGGATTACTCCTCGAATTTAGCCGACAGGAATTCGCGGTTGAGTCGTGCTATATGAGCGATTGAGACTGCTTTGGGGCATTCTGCCTGACAGGCGCCGGTATTGGTACAGTTTCCGAAGCCGAGTTCATCCATTTTGGCCACCATAGCTTTTGCGCGGCGGGCTCCTTCTACGCGGCCTTGGGGCAGTTTTGCGAGGGAGGAGACGCGTGCTGCGACGAAGAGCATAGCCGAACCGTTTTTGCAGGTTGCGGCGCAGGCGCCGCAGCCTATGCAGGCGGCAGCGTCCATACTTTCATCGGCGTCGGCTTTGGAGATGGGGATTGCGTTGGCATCGGGCACCGAGTTGGTGCGTACCGACACGAAACCGCCTGCCTGCAGAATCTGGTCGTAAGCGGAGCGGTTCACCACGAGGTCCTTGATGACGGGGAAAGCTGCCGAGCGCCAGGGTTCGATGGTGATGGTTGCGCCGTCTTTGAATTTGCGCATATAGATTTGACAGGTGGTAGCGGCTTTACCGGGGCCGTGTGCGCGTCCGTCGATATGGAGCGAGCACATACCGCAGATACCTTCACGGCAGTCGTGGTCGAAAGCCACGGGTTCTTCGCCTTTGTGAACGAGGTCGTTGTTGAGGATGTCGAGCATCTCGAGGAACGATGTATCGGGCGAGATGTTGTCGACCGTATAGGTTTCGAAACGGCCTTTTGCCTTGGCGTCCTTTTGACGCCATATCTTTAATGTGAATTTCATTGCCTGATTGTATTAAAGTCAAACGTCAAAAAATTAGTCTTTGTAGTTACGCTGAGCGCGATGGGTAAATTCATAGTCGAGGGGTTCTTTGGTAAGTTCGGGAGCCTCATCCATGCCTTTGTATTCCCATACGGAAGCGTATGCGAAGGTATCGTCATGACGCAGTGCTTCGCCTTCGGGTGTTTGATGTTCCGAGCGGAAGTGTCCTCCGCAGGATTCTTCGCGGTTGAGGGCGTCGCGTGCCATGAGTTCGCCGAGTTCGAGGAAGTCGGCCAGACGCAGAGCTTTTTCGAGTTCGACGTTGAAGCTGTCGGCTGTGCCTACGACTTTGACGTCGGCCCAGAACTCTTTGCGCAGAGCCTGGATTTCGGCGATAGCTTTTTCGAGCGACTCTTTGGTGCGAGCCATTCCGACATTTTCCCACATGATGTGTCCGAGTTTCTTGTGAATGTCGTCCACCGACTGTTTGCCGTTTATGGCGAAGAGTTTTTCGATGCGGTCTTTGACTGCTTTTTCAGCTTCGTCGAATGCGGGGGTATTGGTATCGACTTTCGGAGCCTGGATTTTGTGCGACAGATAGTCGCCGATGGTGTAGGGCAGCACGAAATATCCGTCGGCGAGGCCCTGCATGAGAGCCGAAGCGCCCAGACGGTTTGCGCCGTGGTCGGAGAAGTTGGCTTCGCCGATTGCATAGAGTCCGGGGATGGTGGTCATAAGGTTGTAGTCCACCCAGATGCCGCCCATTGTGTAGTGTACGGCGGGGAAGATCTGCATCGGCTGTTCGTAGGGGTTCACGTCGGTAATTTCCTCGTACATATCGAAGAGGTTGCCGTAGCGCTGTTTGATGACCTCTTTGCCGAGTCGTTCGATAGCGGTTTTGAAGTCGAGGAATACGGCCAGACCGGTTTCATTGACGCCGTAGCCGGCATCGC
>JAFLRS010000162.1 GCA_022511355.1 Alistipes sp. | reverse complement strand
GGTGGGATTCGATGGTCAAACTCCACGACAACATCGTGGGCATCGACGCCGCAATCTTCATGCATCCGCGCACGTGGGAGGCTTCGGGTCATGTCGGAGCGTTCAACGACCCGCTCATCGACAACAAAGACTCCAAAAAACGCTATCGTGCCGACGTGCTTATCGAAGAGTGGCTCGCCAAGCAGGACGAGAAGATTTCGAAAGAGGTGGAGAAGGCGCGCAAACGTTTCGGTGAAGCTTTCGACGAAGCTCAGTATATGGCAACTTCGCCCCGCGTGAAGGAGATTGCCGAAAAGCGCGACGGCGTGCATACGCGTTTTGCGGAGGCGCTGAATAACAACGATTTGGAGGCTTTGCGTCAGATTATTCTCGACTGCGAGATTGTCTGCTCCATATCGGGAACGCGCAACTGGACCGAAGTTCGTCAGTTCAATCTGATGTTCTCGACCCAGATGGGTTCGACGGCCGAAGGCGCCAGCACCATCTATCTGCGTCCCGAAACCGCACAGGGCATATTCGTGAACTTCCTGAATGTGCAGAAGACCGGCCGCATGAAGATTCCTTTCGGCATCGCCCAGATAGGAAAGGCTTTCCGCAACGAGATTGTCGCCCGTCAGTTCATATTCCGTATGCGCGAATTCGAACAGATGGAGATGCAGTTCTTCGTTCGTCCGGGCACCGAAATGGAGTGGTGGAACAAGTGGAAAGAGACCCGAATGGCATGGCATCGCGCTTTGGGATTCGGCGACGGGAACTACCGTTTCCACGACCACGACAAACTGGCTCACTATGCCAATGCCGCCACCGACGTGGAGTTCAACTTCCCGTTCGGATTCAAAGAGGTCGAGGGCATACATTCGCGCACCGATTTCGACCTCGGCAATCATGAGAAGTTCTCGGGCAAAAAACTCCGCTATTTCGACCCCGAAACCGGCGAAAGTTATGTTCCCTATGTGGTGGAGACCTCTATCGGCGTAGACCGAATGACGCTGCAGGTGTTGTCGGCGGCCTACTGCGAAGAGAAGCTCGAAAACGGCGAAGAACGCACCGTGCTGCGCATTCCGGCGGCTTTGGCTCCGGTGAAGGCGGCCGTGCTGCCGCTCGTCAAGAAGGACGGACTCCCCGAAAAGGCGCAGAAAATCGTCGATGCGCTCAAATACGACTTCAATGTCGCATACGACGAGAAAGACTCCATCGGCAAACGCTACCGCCGTCAGGATGCAGTGGGCACTCCCTTCTGCATAACGGTGGACCATCAGAGTCTCGAGGACGGCACCGTTACGGTTCGTCATCGCGATTCGATGCAGCAGGAGCGCGTGGCTGTCGATTCGCTCTACGCTCTCATCGACGAGGAGGTTTCGTTCCGCAAATTGTTCCGCAATCAGGGACTCTGACGGCTGTGGGCAGGATTCTGGCGATAGATTACGGCACCCGTCGCACGGGCATCGCGGTAAGCGATCCGCTGCGCATCATCGCCGGGGGCCTTGCCACCGTCGAGACCAAAGGGCTCGAAAAATTTCTGGCCGAATACATGGCTGCCAACGATGTCGATACGATAGTCCTCGGCAAACCGACGCAGATGAACGGACAGCCGAGCGAAACATGGCGGTTCGTCGAACCTTTGGCCGCCCGTCTGCGCAGAGCCTATCCCGACAAGAAGGTGGTTTTCTGCGACGAGCGTTTCACTTCGGTGCTGGCTCACCGGGCGATGCTCGAAAGCGGAATCGGCAAGATGGCCCGTCGCGACAAGGCGCTCGTGGACAAAATATCGGCGACCATCATTTTGCAGTCCTACATGGAGAGTTCCGGTAATTGATATTTTGCGATAATGTAAATTTATTTAATGTACCCCCAGAGAAGATGATATACCCTATTGTGATATACGGTTCGCCCGTGTTGAGGGCCAAGTCCGAAGATATTGCGGCCGACTATCCCGGTCTGCAGAAGCTCATCGAAGATATGTTCGCCACCCTCAGCGAGGCTGAAGGCGTGGGTTTGGCGGCTCCGCAGATAGGCAAAAACATACGTCTGTTCATCGTGGACTGCACGCCGTGGGGCGACGATAATCCCGAGCTTGCGGAGTATAAAAAGGTCTTCATCAATGCCGAAATCTATGAACGCAGCGAGGAGACGGGACTCTTCAATGAAGGATGTCTGTCGCTACCCGGTCTGCATGAGGATGTCCGTCGTCCGTTGAGCATCCGTATGCGTTATGTCGATGAGAATTTCGTCTGCCATGACGAAGAGTTTTCGGGTTTGCCGGCGCGTGTGATTCAGCACGAATACGACCACATCGAGGGTGAGGTCTTTACCGACCATCTTTCGCCGTTGCGCCGCAATCTGCTGAAAGGCAAGATGTTGAATCTGGCGAAGGGTCGTTATAAGTGTTCTTACAAAACTAAATGACAAAACTGTCGAATTTTTACTATATTTGCGTCGTGAAAGGTTGAAGTGAAGCAAACAGTAAACATATTTACAAATCAAAAACAGAAAAGCTATGAAAAAAATT
>JAFLRS010000161.1 GCA_022511355.1 Alistipes sp. | reverse complement strand
AGAGCACTTCACTCGTAATGAAGGGGTCCCGAGTTCAAATCTCGGATTCGGCTCAAAAAAAGACGGAAAGAATTTTAATTCTTCCCGTCTTTTTCTTTCTCAACGCTTGTGCAATCCGCACTCCTTGTGGTCGGGAGACTCCCACCACCAGCGGCCCGCACGAATGTCTTCGCCCGGCTCCACGGCCCGCGTGCAGGGCTGACAGCCTATACTGGGGAATCCCTTGTCGTGCAGCTTGTTGTAGGGCACGTTGTTGCGGCGGATGTAGTCCCACACGTCGCTTTCGTGCCATGCGATAAGCGGATTGAGTTTTATCATCGAGTTGTTCGCGTCCCACTCTATCATCTGCATACCCTCGCGCGTGACCGACTGTTCGCGGCGCAGACCGCAAATCCACACGTCGAGACCCTCGAATGCCCGTTTCAGGGGTTCGAGCTTGCGCACGGCACAGCAGCGTTTGCGCAGTTCGATGCTCTCGTAGAAGCAGTTCATGCCGCATTCGGTGACGAGTTTCTCGACTTCGTGACGGTCGGGGAAGAAGACCTCGATTTTCACTCCGTAGCGCATCTTGGTGCGGTCGATGAGGCTGTATGTCTCGGGGAAAAGACGTCCCGTGTCGAGCGTGAAGATGCGCGGCGATGCGGCCGCCTTGCACACCATGTCGGTAAGCACCTGGTCTTCGAGTCCGAGGCTCGACGAGAGTGCTATGCGGTCGCCGTATTCGGCCAGAAACCACGACAGCACCTCTTCGGGCGACGATTGCGCGAATCGTTCATTGAGTTCGGCTATTCTCTCCTGTGTCATGATGCGTAGCGGTTTATGCGATTATCATTCCGGCGCCCACGGTGTCGTTGGTGTCGGGGTCGATGAACACGAGACTGCCCGTAGTACGGTTGGCGGTGTAGACGTCGTAGACGAGCGGCTGTGCCGTGCGGAGTTTTACGCAGGCTATGTCGTTGGCTTCGAGCGAGGTTACGCCTTCGAGATGACGGAGGGTGTTGATGTCCACCTTGTATTCGATGTTCTTGACCATGCCGACGGTCTGACCCGTTGCCTGACGTATGGTGTAGCGTTTGCCGAGCTGAAGCTGTTCTTCGCGGAGCCAGCATACCATGAGGGTTATATCCTGCGACACTCGGGGCTGCGGGTCGTCGGTACGGACGAGCAGGTCTCCGCGGCTGATGTCGATGTCGTCGGTAAGGCATACGGTCACCGATTCGGGTGCGAAGGTGCTTTCGAGCTGTTTGTCGGCGAACCATATCGAATCGACGGTCGATTGTTTGCCCGACGGCCATACGGTTACGGCGTCGCCTTTGCGGAGCGTACCTCCGCAGAGTCGTCCTGCATATCCGCGGAAGTCGTGGAATTTGTCCGAGATGGGACGAATCACGTGCTGCACGGGCAGACGCATGGGCAGTTCGGGGAGGGTGTGTCCTGCGGGGACGGTCTCGAGCAGATGCAGCAGCGTACCGCCTTCATACCACGGCATATTCTGCGAAGCTTCCACCACGTTGTCGCCCAATTTGGCCGAGATGGGCATGAAAGTCACTTCGCCCACGGGGAGTTTCGAAGCCATTTCGCGGTAGTCGGTGCAGATTTTCTCGAACACCTCCTGCGAGAAATCCACGAGGTCCATTTTATTCACGCAGACCGCTATGTGGGGTATTCCGAGCAGGGCTGCGATGTAGGTATGACGCACGGTCTGTTCGAGGACTCCGTTGCGGGCGTCGATGAGGATAACGGCGAGGTCGGCGGTAGAGGCTCCGGTAGCCATATTGCGCGTATACTCGACGTGTCCCGGGGTGTCGGCGATGATGAATTTGCGTTTTGGGGTGGCGAAGTAGCGGTAAGCCACATCGATGGTTATACCCTGTTCGCGTTCGGCGCGCAGTCCGTCGGTGAGCAGAGCGAGGTTTATCTCTTCGTTTCCGCGGTTGCGCGAGGCGGTCTCCACGGCTTCGAGCTGATCCTCGAATATCGATTTGCTGTCGTAGAGCAGACGGCCGATAAGGGTGCTTTTGCCGTCATCCACACTTCCTGCGGTGGTGAACCGCAGAAGTTCCATATCCAAATATCCTTTCTCCATATACCTTGTTCTCTTTCTTTAAGTTTTTATCAACCTGCCGCATTGCTTGAATTCTGCAGCAGGATACCTTATTTTTAGTCGCTTGCGATTAAAAATAACCGGCTTTTTTTCTGTCCTCCATTGCGGTTTCGGAACGCTTGTCGTCGGCACGTCCGCCGCGTTCGGTTACGCGTGTGGCTGCAATTTCGTCGATAATCTCCTCGAGCGTGTTGGCACGCGACAATGTGAGTCCCGTGCAGGTGATGTCGCCTATGGTGCGGCAGCGAACCTCTTTTTCCACGACCTCTTCGGTGGGCTTCAGACGCATACACTCTTCGGCTGCCAGCCACTGACCGTCACGTTCGAACACCTTGCGGGTGTGGGTGAAGTAGAGACTGGGCATCTCGATTTTCTCCTGATAGATGTATTGCCATACATCCATTTCGGTCCAGTTGCTGATGGGGAATACGCGGAAGTGTTCGCCCATATTTTTGCCGC
>JAFLRS010000160.1 GCA_022511355.1 Alistipes sp. | reverse complement strand
TCTCGACCTCAGGATTATGAATCCTGCGCTCTAACCGGCTGAGCTATCGCGCCATTGCAGAAGCGACTGCAAAGGTAATAATTATTTTTATTACTGCAAATTTTTTGACGCGACGATTGCATATTATATGCAAATTTTCCTCTCCGGCTCAATATTATCCTCGCACGGCTAATCAATCGAATTCAGCAAATCGAGCTTGCCGCGGTCGATAAGGTCGAGCACCAACTCGCCGAACAGCGAATTCTGCCACGCAAACCAGTCCCGAGTATAGACCGACGCATCATTACGCGAAAATGATTCGTGAATAAATCCGCAATCGGCATCGGTGCGCAGCAACTGCACCATACAGTCGCGTATCTCCCTGTCATCCTGCGCCGTAAACGCCTTCATCATTATGCTCATAGGCCATATCATCTCCACGCCTATATGGGGACCGCCGATACCCTCCCCCGCAGTTCCGCACCAAAACCACGGATTGGCTCCGCTCCATACGAAACGACGGGTATTGGCGTAAACCGCATCGTCCGGCTCGACATCGCCCAAATAACCCATCGACAACAGCGACGGAACATTCGCATCGTCCATCATCAGCACATTTCCGAATCCGTCAGCCTCATAGGCATATATCTCGCCATATTCGGGATGTTCGACCACCGCATAACGCCTCAAAGCCGCAGATACCTCATCAGCCAATACGCGACACTCCGAGGCAAGCTCCTCTCTGCCGTTCACGGTCTCCAGAATCTCGGCAGCCTTGCGCAATGAACTCACCGCCATGAAATTCGAAGGAATAAGAAACTCCAACGTCGTGGCATCGTCCGACGGACGGAATGCCGAAGCAATCAAGCCCACGGGTTTTACCGGATTGCCGCGGCCTACATGACATTTGGTATCCAGCTGGCGGTCAGTAACACGCAGAAAGATATAATCGCCCGGGCCATCCTTGCGCTGCTGCTCACGAAAGGTCTTCACCATATTCTCAACGGCACAGACCCACTCACCGTCGAACGGCAAAGTGTCGCCCGTCCGTTTCCAGTATTCGTAGGCCAACCGCACGGGATAACAATGCGAATCTATCTCCCATTTGCGCTCGAACACCCACGGATTCTGCTCGTTGCCCGGATAGTCCACATCCTGACCTTCGCCCGTAGGTCCGTCGTT
Organism: Alistipes sp.; assembly: GCA_022511355.1. Lineage (GTDB taxonomy): Bacteria > Bacteroidota > Bacteroidia > Bacteroidales > Rikenellaceae > Alistipes. The sequence continues at coordinate 1,415 of JAFLRS010000160.1, read as the reverse complement.
GAAGGCATTGGCATAAGGGTCTATATTTATTAGCTTAAATTGCCGACGCAAAACGCCGGCAATCATCTTTCGCAACTCCTCGTCCCTGTCGGCTAACCGCACATAGGGCCAAACCTGCGCTCCCGAATCGCGCAGCCACATGGCAGGAATATCGCCCGTATAGATATATGTATCGGGAAGTCCGTCAGCATCCTCGCGGAAATGTACTGTCGTATCGAGCGTATTCGGGAAACAGTTGGCAAACATCCATCGGAGTTTGGGATTCGTAAGCAGACCGCACACACGCTCTATCTCCTCCTCCACCGCCTGCGAAACGAAAAGACGTTCATCCTCCGCGGGACGTTTCGACGTATAGTCGGTCTCGCACCATGCAATCGGTTCGGAACCCATTTCAAAGACAAGTTTTCCGCCCGACATTATATCGGCATAGGATATATAAGGCTTGGAATAAGGCTTGCCGTTGAGAGTTACGCTCTGAATGTAGATATTCTCGGCCGAATTTTTCTTCGCCTCGATGACAAACTTTCCGCCGGGAACGGCTACCGTCACCTTGTCGAAAAGCGGAGAGCCGAACCAATAACGACCTCCGGCCGGTTCGACTTCATACATACCCATGGCCGAAAGTATATACCAAGCCGACATCTGACCGACATCCTCGTTGCCCGACAGGCCGTCGGGGTCATCATGATAGAGTGTCGTCAGCACTTCGCGAACCTTTTCGGCCGTCTTGTAAGGCTGGCCCAACATCGCATACATATAAAGTATATGGTGGCTGGGTTCATTGCCGTGAGCATACTGCCCTATCATTCCCGAGATATCGGGCGAAGCTCCGCCCTCGAGTTCCGAACTTACGACAAACAGCGAATCGAGCTTTTCGAGCATACGTTCACGACCTCCGAAGCACTCCTGCAAGCCTGCAACATCGTGAGGTACGAGCCATGTATACTGCCATGCATTGCCCTCGCAATAGTCGTCGGCACGATGCGTGGCGGCAAACGGACTGAACGGCGTTCGCCAGCCTCCGCGGCTGTCACGACCGCGCATGAAGTTCGTAACAGGGTCGAAATAGTGTTTGTAAGAGCGGCTGCGTTCGGTGAAGAATGCAGCGTCATCGGCCTTATTGAGAACCGCCGCCGCACGGGCCGCCGCACCGTCGGCAAGCGCATATTCCATATCGTAGGCGATAGCTTCATTGAACAAATCGCAGGGAATATATCCGTATTTGTTTCTCAAATCGCCGCCGCGCTCCTCATTCAAGGCCGTTGCTTTGATAGCTTCGAATGCCTTCTCGCGGTCGAAGCCGCCGATACCCTTTACAATCGCATCGGCAACCACCGGAATACCCGGATTTCCAACCATACAGTCGGTCTCGTTACCCCACAGATGCCATACCGGCAGGCGGCCCTGCTCGTCGT
>JAFLRS010000016.1 GCA_022511355.1 Alistipes sp. | reverse complement strand
ACATTTTCAGTCAAAGATAAAACTTTATTTCGAATTTTTATAATAACTTTGTAAAAAAATTATCGGTTTGCAATGCGACTTTTTACCACAGACCTCGTAAAGATTTATAAATCACGCACCGTAGTCGATCATGTATCGATAGAGGTGCGGCAGGGCGAGATCGTGGGTCTGCTCGGACCCAACGGCGCCGGAAAAACCACGTCGTTCTACATGATAGTCGGACTTATCAAGCCCAACGAAGGTCAGATTTTCCTCGAATACGACGACGGAAGCGTTGCCGAACTTACCAAACTGCCCGTCTACCGGCGTGCCCAGATGGGTGTAGGTTATCTGGCGCAGGAAGCCTCGGTATTCCGTCGTCTGTCGGTCGAGGACAACATCCGCGCCGTACTCGAAATGACCGACTACTCCAAAGAGTATCAGCGCGAACGATGCGAATCCCTTATCGAAGAGTTCCGCCTTCAGAAAGTGCGCAAAAGCCTCGGAATACAACTCTCCGGCGGCGAACGGCGACGCACCGAAATAGCACGCGCCGTGGCAATAAATCCCGCATTCATTCTGCTCGACGAACCCTTCGCGGGAGTGGACCCCATCGCCGTCGAAGACATTCAGAGCATAGTCGCAACGCTCAAAAACAAAAACATAGGCGTAATCATCACCGACCACAACGTCGATGAAACTCTCGCCATAACCGACCGTACCTATCTGCTCTACGAGGGCAAAATCCTCAAGACCGGCAGCGCCGAAGATCTCGCCAACGACGAAATGGTTCGTCGCGTATACCTCGGCAAAAACTTCGAATTACGTCAAAATCACCATTTTAATCCCGAAAAATAAATGGATACATCCGTCCCGCGAGGGCGGCTTCAGGGCCGCATCGCACCACCCTGTTCCAAAAGCTACGCGCAACGCGCACTCGCGCTCGCTCTGCTCGCCGAAGGAACTTCCGTTCTGCGCAATATCGAATTTTGCGATGACACCCTGTCGGCCATGCACTGCATCGAAACCCTCGGCGCTCGCGTGCAACGAATCGACCGATCCACTCTCGCCGTCACCGGCGGAACCGCTCCCGATGCACACGTGCTTCACGTCGGAGAATCGGGCCTCGCAACCCGACTCTTCACCCCCATAGCCGCACTGCGTTCCACTCCGGTCATAATCGAGGGCCGCGGAACCCTCCTCCACCGACCCATGTCGATGATGGCCGAACCGCTCCGAACCCTCGGAGTAGATGTCCGCGACGGCGGAGGCTATCTCCCCATCGAGGTGTGCGGACCCCTGCGCGGAGGAGAAATCGACGTGGACGGCTCCCTGTCCTCGCAATTCGTGACCGGACTCCTGCTCGCTCTGCCCATGGCCTCCGATGACACCACCATGCGCGTACACGGCGCCGTATCCACACCTTATATAGATATGACCGTCGATACCGTCGAGCGTTTCGGCGGACGAATCCTGCACAACGACTATTCGGAATTCTTCATCGAAGGCGGTCAGCAATACCGCGCAGCCGATTTCAACATCGAAGGCGACTGGAGCGCCGCAGCCATGCTTTTGGTAGCCGGAGCCGTCGCCGGAGAGGTCACCGTCGACAACATATCCTCGCTCTCGAAGCAGGCCGACACCGCCGTATGCCGTGCATTGGTACGCGCCGGAGCCTCGCTCATAAGCGAAGAACGCTCCGTAACCGCCGCCCGACGCGACCTCACGGCATTCGAATTCGACGCCACCGAATGCCCCGACCTCTTCCCCGCTCTCGTCGCACTCGCAGCCGCCGCCGAAGGCACCAGCACCATAATAGGAACCTCGCGGCTCGAATACAAGGAGAGCCACAGAGCCGAAACCCTCAAAGAGGAGTATGCAAAGCTCGGAATAGAAATCGACACCAACACCGAAAACATAATGAGGGTCCGCGGCGGAGAGATTCGCGCCGCACGCACCGAAAGCCACAACGACCATCGCATAGCCATGTCGATAGCCGTATCGGCCCTGCGGTGCAAGGACGAAAGAGGAGTCATAATCGAGGGAGCCGAAGCGGTAGCCAAGAGCTACCCCACATTCTTCGAGGATTTGAAAGCGCTCAGAGTAAAATAACGGCCCATGCACAACACCTTCGGAACACGGTTCAGAATAGAGATTTTCGGCGCCTCGCACGCTCCGTGCGTCGGCATCCGCGCCGAAGGTGTGCCCGCAGGCATTCAACTCACCGCCAGCGACTTCGAACACGACCTCGCGGCACGGCGTTCGGGAGCCGCCGGCACCACGCCCCGACACGAAAGCGACATTCCCCTAATCTCGGGCACCGACAACGGCATCACCGACGGACGGACCGTCACCGTATCGTTCCGCAACGAAAATACACGACCGCAGGACTACTCGCAATTCGCACTGCATCCGCGCCCCTCGCACGCCGACCTTGCAGCACGACGCAAATACGGCGAGGCATTCGATCTGAGCGGCGGAGGCATCTTCTCCGGCCGCATGACCGCAGCCGTCGTTGCTGCGGGAGTAATAGCAAAAAAAATACTGCCGCAAGGCGTGAAATTTACAACCGAAATAACCGAATTGGGCGGTTGCCGCGACAAATCGCAATTCGATGCGGTAATCGAAGCGGCCGCCGCAGAGGGCGATTCCGCAGGCGGAGTCATAGAGTGCCGCGTCGAAGGTCTGCCCGTCGGGCTCGGCGAACCTTTCTTCGATTCGGTCGAGAGCGCCATAGCCCACATCCTGTTCTCGATTCCCGCAGTCAAAGGAGTGGAGTTCGGTTCTGGATTCGAAGGCGTGCGGCTTCGCGGTTCGCAACGCAACGACAGAATAATCGATGCGGACGGAACCACCGCCTCCAATCACGAAGGAGGCATCAACGGCGGAATAACCAACGGCAATCCGCTGATTGTGCGGGCAGCCATAAAACCCGCAGCCAGCATAGCCGCACCGCAGCAGACATTTCATTTCGGACACGGCCGCATCGAACCTCTCCGCATAGGAGGTCGTCACGACGTCTGCATAGCTCTGCGCGCACGCATAGCGGTAGAAGCGGCCGCAGCCGTCGCACTTGCAGATTTATACCTCGCCCGTCAATGAGTTCGCGCAGGGAGACCATACGCACCATAGCAGCCTCGCTGACCCGAATATACACGCAGCGAGAGGCCGAAGCCGCCGCACGGATTCTCATATCGGAACGCGAAGGGGTCAGCTTATCGCATCTTCTGGCCTATGCCGACGAAGAGTGCGCAATCCCGCAACGGCAAATCGAAACCGACACGGCGCGACTGGCCGCAGGAGTTCCGCTGCAATATCTGCTCGGCCATTGCGAATTTTGCGGTCTCGACTTCGAAGTGGGCGAAGGGGTTCTGATTCCGCGGCCCGAAACCGAAGAGTTGGTGGCGGCCGTACTGCAAAAAACAACCCCCGATGCGGCGATACTCGACCTCTGCACCGGCAGCGGATGCATAGCCGTCGCATTGGCCAAACGCATGAAAGGCGGTACTGTGACCGCAGCCGACATCTCGGAAAAAGCACTCGGTTATGCCCGGCGCAACGCCCTGCGCAATGCCGTCGAAGTGGAATTTGCGGAGTGGGACATCTTCCGCGAACCGCCCTTCGGCAACGGACGCACATTCGATGCGATAGTTTCGAATCCGCCCTACATCCCCGCTTCGGAGAAATCCTCCATGTCGGTGAACGTAACCACATACGAACCGCACGAGGCTCTCTTCGTCCCCGACGCCGAACCGCTGCTCTTCTATCGGCGAATCGCAAAACTCGGACACACCCTTCTGCGCGACGGAGGGTCGCTCTGCTTCGAGGTCCACGAGCGTCTGGCCGGCGACACTGCAGCCATGCTCGCGGCAGAGGGCTATCGCGATGCCGAAATAATCGAAGATGTCAATCTCAAACCGAGAATCGTATGCTGCCGAAAGTAAAACCCGCAAAACGAACCAAAACCCCCGAACAGGCCCTCGCTTCGCTCATGCGTATGGCCGCCCGCGCCGAAAAGTCGTCGGGCGACGCCTTGCGGCTGATGCGGAACTGGGGTGTGGATACCGCCGACCAAAAACGCGTGCTGCAAAAACTCGTCGCCATGAAATTCATCGACGACAGCCGCTATGCCGCAGCCTTCGTGCGCGACAAACTGCGCTTCAGCGGCTGGGGCGCCTACAAAATAAAGGCCGCCCTACGCGCCAAAGGCATAGATGCAGCAACCATAGATGAAGCCCTCGGTCAGGCCGACGCAGAGTGCATGAACGACCGTCTGACAGCAATGCTCGAACGCAAACGTCGAAATCTGAAATACTCGACCCCCTACGAACTCAAAACCAAATTGATGCGTTACGGCTCATCGCTCGGCTACGACTTCGAAACAGTCGCCGAAGCAGTCGCACGCACCCTCAAAACCGAAGAATCATGCGAAGATTTCTGACCCTTGCCCTCATGACGGCCGTACTCCCGATGACCCTCGCCGCACAAACGCAGCGTCGTCTCGACCCCGACCGCTACATCTATCCGGTTCTCAACGTGGCCGGACTCTGTTCGGCCAACTTCGGCGAAATGCGGCCAAACCACTTCCATTCGGGCGTGGATATCAAAACCGACGGCACCGAAGGCAAACCCGTAGTCGCAACCGCCGACGGATATGTGGCACGCATCGTCGTCTCACCCTCCGGTTACGGCAAAGCCCTCTATGTAATCCATCCGCACGACGGAACCATGTCGGTATACGGCCATCTGTCGCGATTCCGCAGCGACCTCGATTCGCTCGCCTCCGCACGACGGCTGCGTACACGCAAAAACGCCATCGACATATGGATGCCCGAAGGCGACTACCCCGTCAAACAAGGCGAAACAATAGCTCTGTCCGGCAATACCGGCAATTCGTTCGGCCCCCATCTGCACTTCGAAATCCGCGATATGCGCGACAATACGACACTCAACCTCATACGTCAGGGCATAATCCCCGTGCGCGACACCGTACCGCCAATAATCCAGGGTATACTCTACGAATCCGTCGATTCGGCAGGCGGAATGCCCGTACACTCCTATATGCACCGCATCGGAATCAAAAAGACGGCACGAGGTCGGTACGAAGCAACAGCAACCGTCAAAGCCGCTCCCGAAGGATATTTCACCGTGGAGGTCTCGGACCGCAAAAACGACGTCCAAAACCGATTCGGAATCTACCGCATAACACAATACATCGACGGTCGGCCCACTCTGGAGTACAGAGCCGACGGATTTCGTCTCGAAGATTCGCGATACTGCAACGCCGTGAGCTGCTATCCACTGCAACTGAACGCCTCCTGCGAAGTCATCCGTATGGCCGTACTCGAAGGATGCCCCGAAAAATTCTACTCCCTGACGGAGAACCGCGGAACCGTCAAAACCTCCGACGGCCGTCGGCATCACATTAAAATAGAAGTTGAGGACGACTGCGGCAACATCTCGACGCTCGACCTCGACGTGGAACCGGGCAGCGAAGCTCCGAAAGCGGCCGAAATACCCGAAACGGATATAATCCGCCGCGGAGAGAATTTTACGCGCCGATTCGAGGACATTACCGTCACCATACCCGCAGGCGCACTCTACGAAACAACCGCCTTCAAAGCCCGACGCTCGCAACTCCAGCGGCAAACCGCACTCGAAGTACTCACCCCCGTCTACGAAATCATGAGCGACAAGGTGCCCGTTCACACCGCCGTCACCATATCCGTGCGCGCATTCATACCCGCCGACCTGCGCAAACACGCCGCAATGGCCGTACTCTCGCCCAAAGGTCAGCCCGTCTATGCCGGAGGCTCGTGGCGCGACGGCGCAATGGAGTGCCGGTCATCCAAATTCGGAACCTTTTTCGTCACGCTCGACACCACACAGCCCCTCATACGGCCGCAATTCGAATCGGGAGCCGATATGCGCCGGCGTTCGGCCGCGACATTCGCCGTATCGGACGACTTCTCGGGCATAAAAGAGTATTCGGCTTCGATAGACGGCCTATGGACTCCCGTCGACTGGAACCCTCTGCGGGGTACGATGTCGGTAAAGTTCGACCACAGCCGATACCCCTACGACAGCCGTCACGAAATAGTGCTTACCGTCACCGACAACTGCGGCAACACCGCCGAATGGCACGGTTCGTTTTTTAGATAGGGCGAACGGAAAGACAAAAATAAAAATCCGAAACCTTGTTAAATTTCGGATTTTTATTTTTGAAAAATATTTTCCACGATTATATCGGTGGCACCCTGATTCCTGACGGTGTACTCCCTCGCCTTGCGGCTCACCTTGCGCAGATACTCTTCATTGTCGCGCAGCGGAGCGAACCATCGGCTCAACCCTTCATAGTCCGAAACCGAAGCGGCAGCCTCCAAAGCCACCAATTCGCGGGCTTCGCGGAACTTGCCGTAATTGGGTCCGAATGCTATGGGGAGTCCGAATGCCGCAGCCTCGAGCGTATTGTGGATGCCCACACCGAATCCGCCGCCGATGTAGGCCCATGATGCGTAACCGTAGGCCGAAGCCAGAACTCCCACCGTATCGAGTACGAGCATCTGCTTCGAGCCGAACGATGTGAGCGGCGTGCATTTGGTATAACGGATTGCTCCGCCCTTAACGCCCGCACACAGATGCGCTATGCGCTCTTCGTTCATCTCGTGCGGAGCCACTATGAATTTGACCGACGGATTGTCGTTGATAAGATGCAGCAGCAGTTCTTCGTCGGGAGCCCACGTGGAACCTGCAATGAATACGCGGTTCTGACCGCAGAAACGGTCGATAAGGTCGATGCGGCGGGCCTGACCGGCAATCTTCGCCACACGGTCGAAACGGGTGTCGCCGGCAACCTTCACATTCCCGAATCCGATGCCGGCCAGCAGTTCGGCCGATTCGGGATTCTGCACGAATATGGTCTCGAAACTGCGCAATGCGCGTCGCCACAATCCTCCGTAGAAGCGGAAAAATACCGAATTGCGGCGGAATATGGCCGAAATGATGTAGGTTCGGATGTTGCGTCGGCGCAGTTCGGCCAACATATTGAGCCAGTATTCGTACTTGACGAAGATGGCGATTTCGGGCCGGACAATATCGAGAAAACGGCGCACCTGCGACGGCATATCGGCCGGCAGATAGAATACATAGTCGGCACCCTCGTAATTTTTGCGAATCTCGTAGCCCGACGGAGAGAAGAATGTAAGCAGAATTTTGTATTCGGGATGTTGCTCGCGGATGCGTTCGATTACGGGCCGACCCTGCTCGAACTCCCCGAGCGACGCCGAATGAATCCACACGATGCGGTCGCCGGCACTCACCGCAGCCGCCATGCGCTCGAAGAGACCTCTGCGTCCCTCGCACCACAGACGTGCCTTGGGGTACCATCTTGCCGCCAGAGCAATGCATCTGACGTATATGCAAATACCTATATTATATAACCACATCTCTCCAAATTTCGATATCCGGCAGAAACGGACTGACGCGCCCCGCCGATTTTTCGAGGTGCAAAGGTATATATAATTTGTATCAAATGCAATATCACCAGTTACTTTCGATGACGCTTTCGAAATATCTTATCTCGTGGGTGTGGTCGGGAGCGAGTTCCACGGCCGCCAAATCGAACTGAAATTCGCACCCGGAACCCGCACGGGCCATATAGACCGCAGCAGCACGAAGCAGCGCACGACGCTTCGCGGCATTGAACGCCGATTCGGGAGAGGTCAGCCCCGTGGCCGAACGGGTCTTCACCTCGACGAAGTGAACCGTTCCGCGACGCAAGGCTATGATGTCGATTTCGTGGCTTCCGTTCCGCCAGTTCCGTTCGGCAATGAGGAATCCGTTTCGACGCAAATATTGAACGACAAGCTCTTCACCCAATCGGCCGGTCTCGGCAGTGTTTGTCATAACGAACTGTTACTCAAAATATTAATAATTTTATCGCTGCACGCAATCCAAAATATTGCGATTAATATTTCAAAAATAATAAAAAAGTGTTATTTTTGCCACGTTGTTCGGCAAAAATCGCAGACAACACGGAACAAGATTACAGTACCAACAAAAATAAATGTTTAACTAAAATTTGAAAATTATGTCAGAAATTCAGGACAAGGTTGTCAAGATTATCGTAGACAAACTCGGAGTAAAGGAATCGGAAGTAACTCCCGAAGCAAGCTTCACGGGACATCTGGGCGCAGACTCGCTCGACACTGTCGAACTGATTATGGAGTTCGAGAAAGAATTCGACATTCAGATCCCCGACGAGGATGCCGAAAAAATCGCAACCGTAGGCGATGCTGTCGCTTACATCGAAGAGCACAAGAAATAATCGACACCGCAATCAAGACCCGACGCACAAGCGAATCACATATCAAAACTTTATGGCAGAACGACGTGTAGTAGTAACAGGCATAGGCACAATCAATCCGCTCGGCAATAACGTCGCCGAATATTTCGAAAACCTCGAAAAAGGCGTGAGCGCCGCCGCCCCCATTACGCACTTCGATGCCCGAAAGCACAAAACACGATTCGCCTGCGAGGTCAAAAATTACGACCCGTCACAATACTTCGACCGCAAAGAGGTTCGCAAATACGACGACTTCGCGCAATTCGCCATGATAGCCGTTGCCGAAGCAGTCGCCGACAGCAAAATCGATTTTGCCCTCTGCAACCCCCAACGCGCAGGAGTCATTTGGTGTACGGGCGTCGGAGGACTGACATCGTTCTTCGCAGAAGTGACGGACTATGCCGCCGGGGACGGAACCCCGCGGTTTAGTCCGTTCTTCGTTCCCCGCATGATTCCCGACCTGCCTGCCGGTTACATCTCTATCAAATACGGCCTCAAAGGTCCCAATTACTGCGTATCGTCGGCTTGCGCATCGTCCAACCACGGACTCATAAGCGCACTCGACCAAATACGCGCAGGACGGGCCGACATAATGATAGCCGGAGGCTCGGAAGCGGTAATCAACATCCCCGGAATAGGCGGCTTCAACTCCATGCAGGCCCTCTCCACACGCAACGACGACCCCCAACACGCATCGCGTCCCTTCGACGCCGACCGCGACGGATTCGTCATGGGCGAAGGTGCCGGCGCACTCATACTCGAAGAGTATGAACACGCCGTGGCCCGCGGAGCGAAAATCTATTGCGAATTCGCCGGCGGAGGTATGTCCGCCGACGCACATCACATGACCGCCCCCGACCCCGACGGCAAAGGCGCCGAAGCATCGATGCGCAATGCGCTCGCCGATGCCGCCGCCGAACCGTCCGACGTCGATTACATCAACGTTCACGGCACATCCACCCCGCTGGGCGATGTGGCCGAACTCAAGGCACTGCATTCGCTGTTCGGCGAAAATATCTACAACATCAACATCTCGGCCACCAAGTCGATGACCGGCCATCTGCTCGGCGCAGCAGCAGCCATCGAAGCTCTGGCCTGCATATTCGCCATCGGACACGATACCGTACCCCCTACAATCAACGTCCAAAATCTCGATCCGGCTATCGACAGCCGCCTCAACCTCACACTCGGCACCGCTCAGAAACGCAACGTGCGCGTAGCCGTAAGCAATACTTTCGGATTCGGCGGACACAACGCTACCGTCGTCTTCCGCAAAGTCGAATAAACACTTTTAACATAGTACAAACACCGTGTTCAACTTTATCAAACGCTCCATAAAGCGAAACTTCGGTATCGACAAGGAGTATTTCAGATTCATCGATGATATGTTCGGGTTCATACCCAACAACATCGAACTCTACAAGGTTGCGCTTATACACAAATCGGCCTCGCAGTCGGTGGACGGCCACCACATAAACAACGAACGTCTCGAATATCTGGGCGATGCCGTAATCGAAAGCATCACCTCGGAGTACCTCTTCATAGCCTATCCCGACCGCGACGAAGGATTCCTTACGCAGATGCGCTCCAAAATCGTATCGCGGCAGTCGCTCAACGAAATGGCCGTATTCATCGGACTCGACAAATATCTGATTTGCAAGAGCGGAGCCACGCTCCAGCAAAAACACCTCTACGGCGACGCTTTCGAAGCCATGATGGGCGCAATCTATCTCGACAAAGGCTACGATTTTACCAACCGTCTGCTTATCAACGATATATTCGAACGTTTCCTCAGCATCGACGAACTCTCCGATTCGGAAAGCGACTTCAAAAGCCGTCTTATCGAATGGTGTCAGAAAAACCGCCATTCGCTCGAATTCCGCACCCGCAAGAGCGGCGAAAACAAATCGGGAGCGCCCGTATTCTATACGACCGTGATAATCGACGGCATCGAAACGGGACACGGAGTCGGCGACTCCAAAAAAAGCTCCGAACAGAATGCCGCATATTCGCTCGTTCGCGAAATGAGCGATGCCGAATGCGCACGTCTGCTCGACAAGGTGGACCGTATGCTGGTAAAGGCCGAAAACCGCAAACCCAAAAACGAAGCTCCCGTCAAGAACCAAGAGCCTGCCGCGGCAGAAACGGAGTCGCCACAGACTGAACCCGCAGCTGAAGAGCAGCCCGCAAAACGCCGCCGCGGACGCAGAAAGAAGTCGGCAGAGCATCAGGCACCCGCAGCGGAGAGCGAAGCGCAGAACGTCGAGACTCCCGTCGAGGAGCAGCCGCAGGAACAACCGCAGGAACAGCCCGTCAAGAAGCGTCGCGGACGCAAGAAGAAGAGCGAAGCCGCAGCAGAAGCGGCACCCGCAGCGGCCGAAACGGTTGCAGAGGCTCCGGAACAGCCTGTCAAGAAGCGTCGCGGACGCCGAAAGAAGAGCGAAATCGCAGCAGAAGCGGCACCCGCAGCAGCCGAAACGGTTGCAGAGGTTCCGGAACAACCCGTCAAGAAGCGTCGCGGACGCAGGAAGAAGTCGGAAAGCGCCGCCGCAGACCTGCCGGCCGAAAACGGAGAACAGAAGTAACGCTCCGAAAGGAATATGGACTTATTGACAAACAAGATTGTTGTGCGCGGCATCGGTTCACTCACCGATGCCGAGTTGTTGTCGCTGCTGCTCGACGAAGGCAGCACCACCCTCTCGGCGCAGGAGATGGCCGAAAAGATTCTGGCCGAATGCGGTTCGACGGCAGCTTTGGGACGCATCGACATAGCCCGCCTGCGAATGATCGAAGGCGTGGGTATGCGTCGCGCTCTGCGCATAGCCGCCTCCGCCGAATTAGGCCGACGCACCATGCGGTCGCAGGCCGAGGAGATTGACTCCATAACCTCGAGCGACGATGTGGCTCGCATATTCAGACCGATGCTCGAAGGTATAAAACACGAAGAGTGCTGGATTCTATACCTCACCAATTCGAACCGCATAATCGAGCGTCAGCGATTGAGTCAGGGCGGAGTTCAGGGCACGGTCGTGGACCGTCGTCTGATTGCGAAACGCGCCCTCGAACTGCTCGCCACACAGATAATCATGGTACACAATCATCCGTCGGGCGACACGCGTCCCAGCGAGGGCGACAAAAACCTCACCGAAACCATCGCCGCAGCTCTGAAACTCTTCGACATACGACTCCTCGACCATCTGATAATCGGTCGCGGAGGAGTCTTCAGCTTCCTGCAGGAAGGTCTGTTGTAAGAGCATCGTTTTAACCGATTTACACGCAATTATGATAAAGGGAATATATCTCCGCCGTGGCAAAGAGGAATCTTTGCGCCGCCTGCATCCGTGGGTCTTCTCGGGTGCCATAGAGCGAATCGAAACCGACGGCTGCCCCGCAGAAGAGGGCGAAATCGCAGACGTATATACGCACAACGGCGAATTCATAGCACGCGGACACTATCAGATAGGTTCGATAGCCGTGCGCGTACTGACTTTCGAACCCGAAACAATCGACGACGCATGGTGGCACGACAAGATAGCCAGTGCATATTCGGTTCGGCGCACGCTCGGTCTGGTCGGCAGCGAACGGACCACCTGCTACCGGCTCGTACACGGCGAAGGTGATTCGCTGCCGGGACTCGTTGTAGATATTTACGGTTCGACGGCCGTCGTGCAGTGTCATTCGGTAGGAATGTACCGCTCGCGCGAAGCCGTGGCACGGGCGATTGTCGAAGTGACCGACGGCCGCATAAATGCCGTATACGACAAAAGCGCACAGACCGTCCCCTACAAGGCCGGACTCGATGCCCGCGACGGATACCTCATCGGGGAGTGCGGCGAAAAAAATGTGACGGTCAGCGAGAACGGACACCGTTTCGTCGTGAACTGGGAAGAGGGTCAGAAAACCGGATTCTTCATCGACCAGCGTTTCAACCGCGAACTCGTGGAGCGTTATGCCGCAGGACGAACCGTGCTGAATACCTTCTGCTATACGGGCGGATTCTCGGTATATGCACTCGCCGGCGGAGCTGCCGAAGTATGCTCGATAGATGCCTCGGAACGCGCCGTGAAACTCGCCGACGAAAATGTAAAACTCAATTTCGGCGACGATGCCCCGCATACCGTGCTGGCCTGCGATGCCGTCGAATATCTCAAAAACATAGGCGACCGCTACGACATGATAATACTCGACCCGCCGGCTTTCGCCAAACATCACAAAGTACTCGGAAATGCATTGCAGGGGTACAAACGACTCAATGCACGCGCGATTTCGCAAATCCGCAAAGGCGGCATACTCTTTACCTTCTCCTGCTCGCAGGCCGTCTCCAAAGAGCTGTTCCGCACCACCGTCTTTACGGCCGCAGCCATAGCCGGACGCAAAGTGAGGATTCTGCATCAGCTAACCCAGCCCGCCGACCATCCCGTAAACATCTACCACCCCGAAGGCGAATATCTGAAAGGTCTGGTCCTCGAGGTCGAATAACCATCAATCAGCAGCAGGCATGAAGTTCAGAACCGAAGTACAGCCAAAACCGTTCCGCATAAAATTCGGATACGGCAGCCGTCTGCTCGCCATAGGCTCGTGTTTCGCCGACTACATGGCACAGGCACTCGCCGAAGCGAAATTCAATGTCACGGCCAACCCCGCCGGAGTGCTGTTCAATCCGGCATCCATAGCCCGAACGCTGCGGATATTCGACGCCGGTACGCAGGTCACGCCGCAAGAACTGACATCGGCCGGCGGACGCTTCTTCGACTATCGGTTCCACGGCTCTCTCGCCGACTCCGACCCCCGACAGGCAGCCGAAAAAATCAATCGCGCCGTGAACATCGGACACGAAGCCCTCAAAAAGTGCGACACCGTGATAATCACACTCGGCACGGCATGGGTCTACGTACTCGAAGCCGACGGCGAAATCGTGGCCAACTGCCACAAACAACCCGCAACACTCTTCACGCGCAGAAGACTCTCGATCGACGAAATTGTCGAAGATATGGCTTCGCTCTTCGAAACCCTGCTCAAAGGCAGACACGTAATACTCACCGTAAGCCCCGTGCGGCACGCAGGCGACGGTGCAGAGGAGAACTTCCTGAGCAAAGCCATACTGAAATGCGCCGCAGCCGAACTCGCGGAACGTTTTCCCGATGTCGATTACTTCCCCGCATACGAGATAATGAACGACGATCTGCGCGACTATCGTTTCTATGCCGAGGATATGATTCACCCCTCGCCGCAGGCCGTAGAGTACATTCGCGAAAAGTTCTTCGCAGCGGCGCTCGACAATCTCTCCGCCGAAGCACTTCCGCGCGTGGCGAAGATTGTCGCCGCAGCCGCACACCGTCCTCTCGACCCCGATTCGGCCGAATTCCGGGCCTTCGCCCGCACATCGCTCGCGGCTCTCGGCAGACTCCAATCCGAAATCGAGGGGCTCGACCTCGAAGCCGAACGCAGATATTTCGAATCATTTGCCGAATAAGCGGCCGCAGCGGCTCGCTCTTTGGGAATAAATTTGTAATTTTGCGGGTCAGAAACGAATTGCAATGATTAAGCGACTATACAGAGTTACGATTCCGATATTTGCAGCCTGCATGACGGTTCTTCCGCTTCGGGCATCGGAACCCCCGCGGCTCATAGTGAACATAACTGCGGGAACACTTACGGCCGATGCCCTGGAACGCTATGCGGCCAAATTCGAAGACGGCGGCCTGCGCAAACTCCTCGACGAAGGAGCCGTATTCACCAACGCCGCCTACGACTGTATGCAGACCCTTACTCCGGTCTCGCTCGCAACCCTCTCCACCGGCGCACAACCCGAAATCCACGGCGTAATCTCCGACAAATGGTACGACCATACCACCGGTCAGCCGACCGACCTCACCGAAGATTCGCATTCGGCCGACTTCGAACGTCGCGAAAGCCGCTTCGGACACTCGCCGCGGCAACTCACGACCCCCACGATATCAGACCTGCTGATGCGCGCCGACAGCTCGTCGCGCATCCTCTCGCTCGCACTCACGCCACGCTCCTCGATAGTTCAGAACGGACGGCGGGGATTCTGCTTCTGGCTCGACAGCGACCGATGCCGCTGGACCACCTCCACATACTACACCCCCGTTCTGCCCAACTGGGTGAAAAGCTACAACGCCGAAGATCTGCACGCCCGCTTCCTCACCGGCGAATGGGTGGCCAAACACAATCGCGCAAACTATGCCAACAGCCGCTCGACGCTTCTGTTCGCAGAGAACAACACCCCGCAAAAAGGCAAAAAACCGACCGCGGCGGCAACCTCCGATTTCATTAAGGTCTCACGCACGCCGATAGGCAACACCCTGCTCTTCGACTTCGCGAAATATGCCGTCAAATGCCTCAACATGGGCAACGACGAACATCCCGATATACTCAACATATGTCTCGACACCGCCGAAAACATAGCCCGCCGCTACGGCACGGAATCGGTGGAATTCGAGGATATGATTTACCGGCTCGATTCAGACCTGCGCGAATTTCTCGCCTATCTGAACGTACACCTCAAAGGCTCGCAGTCGCTCGTGGTGGTCTTCACCGCCGCTCACGGCTCGGCTCCGGCAGCCGACATCGACGGCAAACCGCGCGACCGATTCAATCCGGCTCAGTTCGGCGTGATAATGAACGCCTATCTCAACGCCCGCTACGGAGCAGGGGCATGGGTGCGCGGATATTCCGACCGCTCGCTCTACCTCAACCGCGACCTTATCGACGAACGGCATCTCACCCTCACGGAGGTGCAGAATACAGCCGCAGCCTTCGCCCTGCGATTCCGCGGCGTGGCTCACGCGCTCTCGGCATGGCAGCTTCAGTCGGGATACTTCGGCGAAGGGTACGGCGGCAAAATGCAACGCAGCTTCTATCCGCGCCGGTCGGGCGACGTGGTGATAGACCTCATGCCCGAATGGACCGAAGAGTGCGACGATACGATTACACTCTCGGGTTCGTTCTACGCCTACGACACACGCGTTCCGCTCATATTCTGCGGTACGGGTATTGCGGCTCAACGCCGTGACGAAAATGTAAGCATGACCTCGGTGGCTCCCACCATAGCCCGACTGCTGGGAATAGAAATCCCCGCCGCCGACGGAAAACCGCTCGATTTGTAACAAAACAACACGATGATGAAAGATACGATTCAGGATGAAATAATCGAAGAGTTCTCCGTAATGGAGGACTGGATGGACCGCTACGACTATCTGATAGAGTTGGGTCAGGGACTCGCACCCATCGACCCGCAGCACCGCACCGACCGCTATCTGATTAACGGATGCCAGTCGCGCGTATGGGTGGACGCACGTCTCGAAGAGGGTCGCGTCATCTATTCGGCCGACAGCGACGCCATTATCACCAAAGGCATAATCGCACTGCTGATACGCGTTCTCAACGGCCGGCAGCCGCAGGAAATTGTCGATGCCGACCTCTATTTCATCGATGCCATAGGTCTGAGCGAGAATCTGTCGCCCACGCGCAGCAACGGACTCGCCGCCATGGTCAAACAGATGCGCCTCTATGCACTGGCCTATGCGCACAATCCGCAAAACAATCAGAACGACCGATGATGACCCCGGAACAAATATTGAAGGTTGAACAGGACATAGTCCTGACTCTGAAAAATATATACGACCCCGAAATACCGGTGAACATCTACGATCTGGGGCTGGTCTACGACATAGATTTCGAACCCTCGGGAACGGTGACCATAACCATGACCCTCACCGCACCGAACTGTCCGATGGCCGACCAACTGCTCGAAGACGTAAACCGCGAAGTGGCCAAAATCGACGGAGTGGAGAAGGTGGATGTCATTCTCACCTTCGAACCCATATGGGACCGCAGCATGATGTCGGAAGAGGCACTGCTGGAGTTGAATATGTTGTAAAAGAGTTGCAATCTCGAAGAAATTGAGTAACTTTGAGAGATTTTTCGCACAAGCGGAATCGGGATTTACGAAAAACAGAAAAAATTATGAGCATACTTACCGGACTGATAAAGTTCTTCTTCGGCTCGAAAGCCGACAAAGACCGTAAGGAAATAGAACCTTACGTAAATAAAATCAAGGAGATATATCCGTCGATAGCCGCCCTGTCGAACGACGAACTGCGTGGCCGCAGCGCCGCTCTCATGGCCCTGATTGCCGACCGCATCGCCGACGACGAAGCACATATCGCCCGATGCAAGGCGCAGCTCGAACTGCCCGAAACCACCCTCGCCGACAAAGAACGAATCTCGAAAGATATAGACGAGACCGTAAAACGCATCGACGACGAAATAGAAAAAGTCCTCGACGAAATCCTGCCCGAAGCCTTCGCCATAATGAAGGATACCGCTCGACGATTCGCCGAAAACGAAACCGTGGAGGTGACCGCTTCGGAATTCGACCGTCAGCTCGCCGCCACCAAGGAGTTCGTGAACATCGAAGGCGACAAAGCCGTATGGCAGACGCACTGGTTGGCCGGCGGCAACGACCTCAAATGGGATATGGTTCACTACGACGTGCAGCTCTTCGGCGGCGTCGTTCTCCACAAAGGCAAAATCGCCGAAATGGCTACCGGTGAAGGTAAAACGCTGGTGGCTACACTGCCCGTATTCCTCAACGCACTGGCCCGCAAAGGCGTACACGTCGTGACGGTGAACGACTATCTGGCACGGCGCGACTCCGAATGGATGGGCCCGATGTACGAATTCCACGGACTCTCGGTGGACTGCATCGACCGGCATCAGCCCAACTCGGCAGCACGACGCAAAGCCTATATGGCCGACATTACATTCGGTACCAACAACGAATACGGATTCGACTATCTGCGCGACAATATGGCTTCGTCGCCCGACGACCTCGTACAGCGCAAACATCACTACGCCATAGTCGATGAGGTGGACTCGGTGCTTATCGACGACGCCCGCACGCCGCTCATCATCTCGGGCCCCGTTCCCAAAGGCGAAGATCAGATGTTCGAACAGTACCGGCCCGCAATCGAACACCTCTACAATCTGCAAAAGAACTTCGTCACCAATCTCGTTGCCGAATCACGCAAACTCATGGCCGAAGGCAACACCGAAGAGGGAGGCATCAGAATGTTCCGCGCACACAAAGGTCTGCCCAAATACAAACCCCTCATAAAATTCCTCTCGGAGCAGGGTATAAAGGCGCAACTGCAAAAGACCGAAAACATCTATATGCAGGACAACAACCGCCGGATGCCCGAAATAACCGACGAACTGTTCTTCGTCATCGACGAGAAACTCAATTCGGTAGAGCTGACCGACAAAGGTCACGAAGTACTCTCGAAATATTTCGATGAGGACCGCTTCTTCGTGCTGCCCGACATCGGTTCGGAAATCGCCGACCTCGAAAAGTCCGACCTCTCGGCAGAAGAAAAGGCTCAGCGACGCGACGCCGTAATCAACGACTATGCAGTCAAGTCGGAACGCGTTCACACTGTCAATCAGCTCCTCAAAGCCTACGCCATGTTCGAAAAGGATATCGAATATGTGGTAATGGACAACAAAGTGAAAATCGTCGATGAACAGACGGGACGCATCCTCGACGGACGACGCTATTCGGACGGTCTGCATCAGGCCATCGAGGCCAAAGAACGCGTGAAGGTCGAAGCCGCCACCCAAACCTTCGCAACCATCACGCTGCAAAACTACTTCCGTATGTATCACAAGCTGGCCGGCATGACCGGTACAGCCGAAACCGAAGCTTCGGAGTTCTGGAGCATCTACAAACTCGACGTGGTGGTAATCCCCACCAACAAACCCGTAATCCGCGACGACCGCGACGACCTTATATACAAAACCAAACGCGAAAAATACAACGCCGTAATCGACGAAATAGTACGCCTCGTGGGTGAAGGACGTCCGGTTCTGGTCGGCACCACATCGGTCGAAATCTCGGAGCTGCTCAGCCGAATGCTCAAACTGCGCGGCATAAAACACAATGTCCTCAATGCAAAACAGCATCAGCTGGAGGCGCAGGTGGTGGCCGAAGCGGGACGTTCGGGTCAGGTGACGATAGCCACCAACATGGCCGGCCGCGGTACCGACATCAAACTCTCTCCCGAAGTCAAAGAGGCCGGAGGTCTTGCAATCATCGGCACCGAACGCCACGAAAGCCGACGCGTGGACCGTCAGCTGCGCGGACGTTCGGGACGTCAGGGCGACCCGGGCTCTTCGCAATTCTTCGTCTCGCTCGAGGATGATCTGATGCGTCTGTTCGGCTCGGAACGCATAGCCTCGGTAATGGACCGCATGGGACTCGAAGAGGGCGAAGTCATACAGTCGAAAATGATGAACAACGCCATCGAACGCGCTCAGAAAAAGGTCGAAGAGAACAACTTCGGCATCCGCAAGCGTCTGCTCGAATACGACGACGTCATGAACTCGCAGCGTGAAGTAATCTATACGCGCCGTCGTCACGCACTCTACGGCGAACGCATCGAAATCGACCTCAACAACATAATGTACGACTACGCCGAAGCATTCACCGCCTCCCACGAAGGCTGGGATTACGAAAGCTTAACGCTCGAACTGCTTCGCGAAGCGGCTACGCAACCCTCGTTCAGCGAACAGGAGTACGGCAAGGCTCGTCACGACGAATTGGTCGAGATGATTGTCAAGGATATAAAGACAGCTTACGAACGTCGTGCAAAAGCGGTGGCCGATACGGTCAGACCCGTAATGGCCCGCATCTACGAAGAACGCAAAGAACAGCTCGATACCAATATGTACTTCCCGCTCACCAACGGACATCTGGGTTACAACGTGCCGGTGAATCTGCGCAAGTGCAAGGAGAGCGACGGCGCCGAAATATTCAAGATGTTCGCCAAAGTGGTGATGTTCACCACCATCGACGACGCATGGCGCGAACATCTGCGCGAAATGGACGACCTGCGTCAGAGCGTGCAGAATGCCACCTACGAACAGAAAGACCCGCTGTTGATATACAAATTCGAATCGTTCGGACTCTTCTCGAAGATGCTCGAAAAGGTCAATCGCGACGTGCTGTCGATACTCAACAAAGCCTACATCCCCGTCCGCGAAAACAACCCCGAACAGATGCAGCAGGCTCGTCAGCAACGTGCAAAAGTGGATGTCAACAAGCTTCAGGCATCGCGTATGCAGGCAGCCGCACAGGCAGGTCAGGCCGAAAAATCGAAGCCTGCACCCATAGTCGCCGACAAAAAAATAGGACGCAACGACCCCTGCCCCTGCGGAAGCGGCAAAAAGTACAAACAGTGTCACGGCAAAGGAATCTGATTATGGGATACGCCGAAGAAAAACAACGACAGCTCGATATGCGCTATCTGCGCATGGCACGAATATGGGCCGAAAACTCATACTGCGTTCGTCGTCAGGTGGGTGCGCTCATAGTCAAGGATAAAATGATTATCTCGGACGGCTACAACGGCACCCCCTCCGGATTCGAAAACATCTGCGAGGACGACCTCGGCAAAACCAAACCCTACGTTCTGCACGCCGAAGCCAACGCCATAACCAAAGTGGCCAAAAGCGCCAACAACTGCGACGG
>JAFLRS010000159.1 GCA_022511355.1 Alistipes sp. | reverse complement strand
GGCCGCAGTACGGCAGAGACCGGCGGCACACGTCAGAAACAGGTCGCGACAGGCAATCCCGTCACCATGGTCAAGGATATCGTATGGCTCTGCGTGAGTCACTGGTGGTGGTTCGTGCTGTCGCTCGGCATAACGATGGGGTATGCCGTGCTGAAGATTAAAAAGACCACTCCGGTCTATCAGCGGACAATATCGATTCTCATCAAGTCGGAGGACAAAACGAGCGACGTCTCGAATCTGGTCGATTTGGGCCTCACGCAGATTTCGACCAACATCAACAACGAAATCATGCTGCTCAAGTCGGGAACCGTGGCCTCCGAAGTGGTTCGCCGTCTGAATCTGGAGGTGGAGTACATCGAGGACGGAACATTCCACGACAATCTGGTCTACGGAGCGGCTCTGCCGGTTACGGTGTCGTTTCTGGACCTTCACGACAACGAAACCGCTTCGCTGCGCATGAATATGTCGGGCGGAGACGGCGTGAACGTCGACGGCTGGACGCGGAACGGCCTGACGATTGCGGGCGACATGGCCGTCCGCTTCAACGACACCGTACAGACGCCCGTCGGACGCATAATAGTGAAACCCACCAGAAGCTTCCGCAGCGATTCCGAAGGCGAACTGACCGTGCGCAGGTCGAACGTGAATGATGTGGCCGCATCGGTGCAGGGACGCATCAACGCCTATCTGCGCGACCGGAACTCGTCGATTCTCGACATAAGCATACGCGACGTGTCGCCCGTTCGCGCCGAAGATGTACTCAATACGCTGGTGGCCGTCTACAACGAAAACTGGGTAAAGGACCGCAATCAGAAGACCATCAACACCAACAACTTCATCAAAGAGCGTCTGGCCTTCATCGAACAAGAACTGGGCGATGTCGAAAATGAAATCTCGGACTGGAAATCGCGGAATCTGATTCTGGACGTGGGGGCAATCGGCAGCACCGCCATGGGCGAGGCTACGGGCGCCGAACAGGAACTGCGCGAAATCGACAATCAGATGTACATGACACGATTCGTGCGCAACTACCTCACCGACGGTCAGCACGAAAACCAACTCCTGCCCACCAACCTCGGAATGACCAATCCCAGCATCGGCGGACATATCGCGGAGTACAACTCGCTGCTGCTTCAGCGCAACAACCACCTCGCAAACTCCTCGCTGCAGAATCCGCTCGTGATGGATATGGACGAACAGCTGGCAAGTCTGCGGGCCTCGATTATACAGGCGCTGGACTACGAACTTACAATCCTGCAAACCAAACAGGCCAAACTGCAATCCGTACACAAACAGGCCGTCGAACAGATTGCCGCCAATCCTCAGCAGTCGCTGCAGCTGTTGTCGGTCGAGCGTCAGCAGAAGGTCAAGGAGCAGCTCTATATGTTCCTGCTGCAGAAGCGCGAAGAGAACGAACTTACCCAATCCTTCGCGGCCTACAACTCGCAGCTCGTCGAACCTCCCCACGGAAGCGGCAAACCGGTGGAGCCGGTGCCCAACTCCATTCTGCTGGTGGCTCTGATTCTGGGTCTGGCCGTTCCGGGCGGGGCAATAGCTCTGCGCGAGGTGCTGAACACCAAAGTGCGAGGACGCAAAGACCTCGAAAATATGACGCTGCCCTATGTGGGCGACATTCCGCAGGCCGACGGCAAGAAAAAGTGGTACGACAGGTTGTTCAACCGCAAGAAAAAGAGCGCACCGAAGGTACTCGTGATGGACAAGAACCGCAACATAATGAACGAAGCGTTCCGCGTGGTGCGCACCAATCTGGAGTTCATGCTGGGATTCGACAGCACGCACCGCGTCATTATGCTCACGTCGGTTAATCCGGGCAGCGGCAAGACCTTCATCGCGGCCAATCTCGCGACCTCGCTCGGCATCAAGAACAAAAAAGTGCTGGCCATCGACCTCGATTTGCGCAAAGGTTCGTTGTCGGAGTATGTAGGCTCTCCGCATCGGGGCGTATCGAATTATCTGAGCGGACAGGAGCCCGACTACAAAAAACTGATTGTGAAATTGGGTGCGGTGGATGTGCTGCCGTGCGGCAAGATTCCGCCCAACCCCACGGAATTGCTGTTCGTGCCGCGGTTCAGGGAGATGCTCGACGAGGTGAAAGCGGCCTACGACTATGTGTTCATCGACTGCCCGCCGGTGGAGATTGTGGCCGATGCCGCCATCATAAACCGTTATGCCGACCTGACTCTGTTCGTCATCCGCGCCGGAGTGCTGGAACGCGACGTGCTGCCCGAAGTGGAACAGTGGTATGCCGACAAACGATACAACAATCTGTGCATGATACTCAACGGCGTCACCGATTCGCTCGGCCGATACGGCTACCACAAGTACGGCTATCACAAATACGGATACAACTACGGAAACGATGATGAATAGGAGTGCCGCCGACAACGGCTGGACGACCGTCATAAAACCCAAACGGCGGTGGCTGGATGTCGACCTGATGGAGTTGTGGCGTTATCGCGACCTGTATGCGATGTACATCAAGCGCGATTTCATCACGCTTTACAAACAGACCATCCTCGGACCGCTATGGTTCGTCATACAGCCGCTGATGACGACTCTTGTCTATATGTTCGTATTCGGAG
>JAFLRS010000158.1 GCA_022511355.1 Alistipes sp. | reverse complement strand
TGCAACAAAGTGGGCGGCATACACACCGTCATAGCATCGAAAGCCAAAACTGCCGGCGGCAAGTTCGGCGACAAGTATATCGTAATAGGTCCCGACTTCGCGGCCGGAAGCGCGGATTCCGAATTCGAAGAGGATATCAACCTCATGAAGCAGTGGCGGCAGAGCCTCTATGAAGAGGGTCTTCGCGTCCGCATCGGACACTGGAAAATCGAAGGCTCGCCCGTAGCCATCCTCGCCGACTTCACCTCCTTCTTCCAACAAAAAGACGAAATCCTCGCACAATTGTGGCAGGATTACCATGTGGACTCCATTTCGGGTCAGTGGGACTACATCGAACCCGTACTCTTCGGTTACGCGGCAGGCGTGGTCATCAAATCGTTCGCCGACAACTTCTGCAACGCCAACGACAAGGTGGCAGCACACTTCCACGAATGGATGACCGCTTCGGGAAGCCTCTATCTGCGCAAGAACGCCCCCTACATCGCCACGCTGCTCACCACCCACGCCACTGTAATGGGACGCTGCATAGCAGGCAACCGTCTGCCCCTCTACGGCGAAATGCAGCACTTGAATGCCGACCAGCTCGCACAGCAGTTCAACGTGGTGTCGAAACACTCCATTGAGAAGGCGGCCGCTGCCAACACCGACCTCTTCCTCACCGTCAGCGACATCACCGCCACGGAATGCCGTTATATGCTCGACAAACAGCCCGACGCCATAACCCCCAACGGATTCGAAGACGATTTCGTGTGGAGCGGCGCACAGTACGAAACCAAACGCGCCGAAGCACGCAAAGCCCTCATCACCACGGCCGAAGCCTGCCTCGGACACAAATTCGAACAGGAACCGGTAATCGTGGGCACCAGCGGCCGCTACGAATTCCGCAACAAAGGTCTCGACATTCTGCTCGAAGCCCTCAAACAACTCGAATCGTCGGGCCGGCTCGACCGCGAAGTCCTCGTCTATCTGATGATTCCGGCCGGAGTCACCGGTCCGCGCGCCGACCTGCAGGCTCATCTGCGCGACGGCTCGCCCATCGACTCCTCCAAATACCGATACACCACTCACAACCTCGAAAACCGCGCCGGCGACCAAATCGCACAGACAATCAACGGCTCGGTACTCGACAACCCCCAATCCAAAGTCAAGGTTCTGTTCGTCCCCACTTACCTCAACGGCAACGACGGCATATTCAACAAGAGCTACTATGAACTGCTCGCAGGCATGGACCTCACCGTATTCGCCTCCTACTACGAGCCGTGGGGATACACTCCGCTCGAATCGATAGCATTCTCGGTTCCCACCGTCACCACCTCGCTGGCCGGATTCGGAGCATGGGTGCGCGAACAGGGCGGCAATGACGGCGTCATTCTGGTCGAACGCAACGACTACAACGACGGCGAAGCGGTGGCCGCAGTGGCCGACACCATCGCCCGCTTCACAAAATTCTCGGCCGAACGCACCGAAGAGATGCGCCGCGCAGCCTTCGAACTCTCGAAAAAGGCTCTGTGGAAACATCTGTTCAAATATTATGAGGAGGCATACTCGCAGGCCGTGGAGAACTCCATCGCCCGCACCAACCGCGCAGTGTTCGAGGACGGAGGTTCGTCGGTCGAGCAGATTAACTTCGTGCGTCAGCAGCTCATCTCGGAGCGTCCCACATGGCAGCGTCTGATGGTCGAAAAGAGTCTGCCGCAGCGTCTGCACGCACTCGAAGAGCTGTCGCACAACCTGTGGTGGTGCTGGAACTCGGAGTGCCGCGACCTCTTCGAAAATATCGACCCCGCTCTGTGGGTGGAGGTGGACCGCAATCCCATCGTGCTGCTCGACAAACTCTCGATGCAGCGGCTCAAAGAACTTGAAAAGGATGCCGGATTCCTCGCGCATCTCGACAAGGTATATGCCGCCTACACCGAATATATGTCGGAAAAACCCGACCCCAAAAGCCCCAAAATCGCATACTTCTCGATGGAGTACGGTCTTCATGCCACGCTGAAGATATATTCGGGAGGTTTGGGTATTCTGGCCGGCGACTATCTGAAGGAGGCCTCCGACAAGAATGTCCCCATGGTGGCCGTGGGTCTGCTCTACCGTTACGGATACTTCACCCAGCGGCTCTCGTCGCAGGGCGCACAGGAGGTGACCTACGAGGCTCAGAACTTCTACAAACTGCCGATTTCGCCCGTCCGCGACGCCGACGGCAACTGGGTTACGGTTCAAATCGCATTCCCGGGCCGCACGCTTTCGGCTCGCGTATGGAAGTGTCAGGTGGGCCGCACCGACCTCTTCCTGCTCGATGCCGACTATGAGGACAACCTGCCCGAAGACCGTCAGGTTACCCACCACCTATACGGAGGCGACTGGGAGAACCGACTCAAACAGGAACTGCTGTTGGGAGTCGGCGGTATCCGCGCACTGGCACAGATGGGCATCAAGCAGGATGTATACCACTGCAACGAAGGTCATGCGGCATTTATAGGTCTGGAGCGCATCCGCAACCTCGTGAACCGCGAACGTATGTCGTTCTCGGAGGCTTTGGAGGTTATCCGTTCGTCGTCGCTCTTCACGACCCACACCCCCGTGCCCGCAGGTCACGACGCATTCCCCGAATCGATGAT
>JAFLRS010000157.1 GCA_022511355.1 Alistipes sp. | reverse complement strand
ATCGAGTTCTAACAAAGAAAACTGTAAATACGCTACGATAAGATGAGATGGACTAGCGTAAAACGACGCATCATGCCGCGGAGGGGAGTCGCAGGACTCCCCCTCCTCGGGGTGATGTTCTGTCTCGCAATGGGATTCATCTCATGCGAATCGATTTACGACGACAATTCGGATTGCCGGTTGGGAGTATCGCTGCGCTTCACCTTCGACTACCACATGGAGCCGGGGGCGAATGCCTTCATGTCGAACGTGGATTGCGTGACGGTCTACGTCTTCGACAGCGCCGGCAACTACCACACCAAACTGACCGAGGAGCGGCGCGAGTTGCTGCGCGACGAGAATTACCGCATGGACTTGCCGTTGGCAGAGGGCGACTGGCATTTGGTCGTCTACGGCGGCACGACGTGTGAGGATCGCACCTTCGAGCTGACGCCCGACTTCGAGTCGGCGGGGCGCGCGGGGGCGACGCAGGCCGACATCCGGGTGACGCTTCCGCTTGACGCGGCGGGCCAAAGCGCCAAACAACTCCACAAGCGTGCACTGCAGGCCGACGGCACGACGATACCTGTCGGCGGCGGTCTGTTCTACGGCACCAAAGAGATCCGACTGACCGACGCGGACTACGCCCTCACCTACCGCGAGGAGACGGTCAATCTGATGAAAGACACGAACACCATTCAGATCCTGCTGCAGGAGCTGAACGGCACGACCACGCTCGACGTGGACGACTACGACTTCAAGATCATCGACGAAAACGGCATCCTCGACGGTTACAACAACGCGGTCGAAGGCTCGGCCGTCATCTATCGCCCCTACTACACGCACAACGAGATCATGGGCTACGTCCAGACGGGCAATCGCGACGGCGACCCCGCCGAGCAGGACCCCGAACGTCCGGTGCAGGTGGGCATTGCCGAATTGTCTACCTCGCGTCTGCTCTACGAGCACATCGACAAGGCTGTGCTGCTGGTCAGCTCGACCAAGGAGAAAGACGACAAAACGGGCGAATACAAAGAGATCATCCGTCTGCCGCTGATCCAGTATCTGGCTCAGACGCGCGGCTATGGCAACAACTGGATCAAAACCCCGCAGGAGTATCTGGACCGCCAGAGCAACTGGGAGTTGATGTTCTTCCTGCAGCGCAACGCGTGGGTTCGGACCCGCATTGCGGTGAACTGGTGGACGGTCCGCATAAACGATATTGAACTGGGTTGGTAGGCCGACCCCTGAACACACACCCTCAGGCAGATGTATAAACAGACGATCAGACGCTTTTGGCCGGCCCTTGTGGCGGCGCTTGCCTTGACGTGCTGCATCGAGGACAAACTCGACACCTCCGATCCCGCCACCGAATGGGGCGCCGGCGAGGCCGACTATGTCCTCTGCCTGAATCTGCAATCCGTCGGCGAGACGGCCGGCCGCGCCGAGTCGAACGCCTCCTCCGAAGAGGTGACGATCGGCCGAACCGGCAATTATATCCTCCTTTTCGACGAAGATGAGCGGTTGATCTCCGTCGAGCCGCTGGTGCTCAGCCATGGAGGCGGCTATTTCGATGACGCACATACCGGTAAGCCCGAGGATCCGGACAATGAAGATTTGACCGCCGGCGAGCACTATGAGCATGTCTACATGGCGACGAAAATCCGCGTGCGCGAGCAGCAGCAGGTGCCGGCTTGGTGCTTGGTGCTGGTCAATGCGCAAGAGGTCTACAACAGCTATCTGTCGAAGCTGCAAAAGGGGACTGCCAAGATGGAGGATGTGCTGGCGTACCCTTTGAATACCATTAACGACCCCTACCGGATCGGCTACACCCCGATCGGCGACGGGCCGTCGCGTTTCCTGATGACCAACTCGAGTTATGTGGATGGGGGAAACGTGGTGACCGCAGTGCCGATCATCGAGGAGAAACACCTCATCCGGATCGAAAATGCCATCTCCGATGCCGAGATTGACGAGGAAATCAAAACACAACTGACCGAGAAGAAGAAATTCCCCGTCGTCGTCCATGTCGAACCGCTCGTCGCTAAATTCTCGCTTGAGTTTAAGTCGAGTTATGAGGATGATGGTGATGGCTGGGATGATAAGGTGGGAGCCTATGTTTTCTATCCGCACGCAACAACAAACACCAGAAATGCCGGCGACCAGATAACGAAAAATCTCGATCTTTTTGTCGGTTTCGACGAGAACGGAATTCCGCAGACGAAAGAGGTGCTATGGCGTGTGGTCGTTACGGGTTGGAACATCAACGCGCAGGAAACGCAAACCAAGATGTTCAAGTCGATCAAGAAGGATGGGGGTTATTTCACCGGATGGGCCGACGCTGCTTATCGCTCCTATTGGGCCGAAGATATCCATTACGACCGTTCGTGGAGCTATCCGTGGCAGTATCGCACGGCGATTGACTATATCCCGGGGACCGGTCAGGCTTCTATGCCAGACAGTTACAAGGCGAATGGTGATGGCAATCTTCTGAAAAACTATAGTTTCAATGATTTGAATGTCCAATATCTTGGCAGTTCACGCGCTGTTTATGCTCCCGAGAACACGTATGACTACTTCAGCTATCAAGCTGGCGATTTTAAGAAAGAATACGATAATCGCGGACATGTGTTGGCGGGT
>JAFLRS010000156.1 GCA_022511355.1 Alistipes sp. | reverse complement strand
ATGGAGAGCGACAAGATACACGTGCGGGCATTGATTGTCGGCTCTTACAGCGACAATTACAGCCATTGGAACGCAGCGGAGAGTCTCTCCGACTGGTTGTGCCGCGAACGCATTCCGGCCGTAACGGGCATCGATACCCGAGCGCTTACGAAAGTGCTGCGCGAGCAGGGTGTTATGATGGGCGAGCTTATTTTCGACGACGGCAGTGCGGAGCGGGTGACGACATCGGGCGAAGAGGGTCTGCAGGCGAAAACGGTTCGCGACAACAGCGAGTACGAAAGCGTAAACTGGGTCGATCAGGTCTCCTGCAAGGAGATTATACGCTACAACGAGGGTGCCGACAAGAGAATCGTGCTGCTCGACTGCGGAGTGAAGCACAATATCATCCGCAATCTGCTCAAACGTGGAGTTGAGGTTATACGCGTCCCGTGGGATTACGATTTCAATAATCTGCAATTCGACGGATTGTTTCTTTCGAACGGTCCGGGCGACCCCAACACCTGCGATGCGGCGGTTCAGCATATCCGCACCTTCCTCGGTTCGCAGCACGTAAGGCCGCTTATGGGAATCTGTATGGGCAACCAGCTGCTGGCCAAGGCTGCCGGAGGCTCGGTTTACAAATTGCCTTACGGTCACCGCAGCCACAATCAGCCTGTGAGGATGGAGGGTACGAACCGTTGTTTCATCACCTCGCAGAATCACGGTTATGCGGTTGACCCGAAGACTCTGCCTGCCGAGTGGAGACCCTATTTTACCAATATGAACGACAACTCCAACGAAGGTATCCGTCATTTGTCCCGTCCGTGGTTTTCGGCCCAGTTCCACCCCGAGGCGGCATCGGGACCCACCGATACCGAGTTCCTGTTCGACGATTTCGCGTCGCTGTTATAGCCACTTAACCTGAAACGGCCTACACTACATATTATGAAACAAGTCAATTTGAAAAAAGTTCTGGTGCTCGGCTCCGGCGCCCTCAAAATCGGAGAGGCTGGAGAGTTCGACTATTCGGGTTCACAAGCCCTCAAAGCTCTGCGCGAGGAGGGCATCGAAACCGTACTCATAAATCCCAATATCGCGACCGTTCAAACCAGCGAAGGTGTCGCCGACCATATCTATTTTCTCCCTGTGGAGCCGACTTTTGTCGAGAAGATTATCAGCAAGGAGCGTCCCGACGGAATACTTCTCTCTTTCGGCGGACAGACGGCTCTGAACTGCGGCGTGGAGTTGTATCGTCGCGGCGTGTTTGAAAAATACGGCGTAGAGGTTCTCGGCACGCCCGTGCAGGCGATTATCGACACCGAAGACCGTGAACTCTTTGTCGAGCGTCTGAATCAGATAGATGTGAAAACCATCAGCAGCGAAGCCTGCAGCAGCACCGAGGAGGCGCTTCGGGCTGCCGAACGTCTGGGTTATCCGGTGATTCTGCGTGCCGCCTATGCTCTGGGCGGACTCGGTTCGGGCTTCTGCGACAACGAACAGGAATTGACGCAGCTCGCCGAAAAGGCATTTTCATTCTCTCCGCAGGTGCTTGTCGAGAAGAGTCTCAGAGGGTGGAAAGAGATTGAGTACGAGGTGGTGCGCGACCGCTATGACAACTGCATTACCGTATGTAATATGGAGAATTTCGACCCGCTGGGCATCCATACCGGCGAGAGTATCGTTATCGCTCCGTCGCAGACGCTTACCAATGCCGAGTATCACAAGCTGCGCGAACTGGCCATAAAAATCATACGTCACATCGGCATCGTGGGCGAGTGCAACGTGCAATATGCCCTCGACCCCTATTCGGAGGATTACCGCGTAATCGAGGTCAATGCGCGTTTGAGCCGTTCTTCGGCTCTTGCGTCCAAGGCTACGGGTTATCCGCTTGCATTCGTGGCGGCCAAACTCGGTCTGGGTTACGGACTGTTCGAACTCAACAACTCCATTACCAAGGTCACATCCGCCTTTTTCGAACCCGCACTCGACTATGTTGTCTGCAAGATGCCCCGCTGGGACCTCGGCAAGTTCCGCGGAGTCGATCATCAGCTGGGTTCGTCGATGAAGTCGGTGGGAGAGGTGATGGCTATCGGCCGCACGTTCGAGGAGGCTCTGCAGAAGAGTTTGAGAATGATAGGTCAGGGTATGCACGGCTTTACCGACAACAAAGATATAAAGATCGAAGATGCACAGGCGATAGAACAGGCGTTGCAGTCACCTACTGACAAGCGTATATTCTTCATAGCCAAGGCTCTGAAGATGGGTTACAGCATCGAGAAGATACACTCTCTCACGAAAATCGACCTGTGGTTCCTTCAGAGGCTTCAGAACATCCACAATACCGACCTTGCTTTGTCGGAGGTGCCGTCGCTCAATCAGCTCAGCAGCGATTTGCTGCTGAAGGCGAAGCGGCAGGGATTCTCCGACTTCCAGATTGCCCGAGCTCTCCGCATGGAGAAGTATTGCAATACGATGGACAAGGCGGTGCTGCTTGTTCGCGCAAGGCGCAAGCAGTTGGGCATCGTGCCGTTCATCAAGCAGATAGACACGCTTGCGGCGGAGTATCCCGCCCAGACCAACTATCTGTACCTCACCTATAATGCAACGACGAGCGACATAGTGCCTGTCCGTGACGACAAGACCATTGTGGTCCTCGGTTCGGGAGCCTACCGAATCGGTTCGTCGGTCGAGTTCGACTGGTGCGGCG
>JAFLRS010000155.1 GCA_022511355.1 Alistipes sp. | reverse complement strand
GCTACGATGTCGTGGGGTTGTTCATGATTAACTGGCGCGACATGACGGGCAAGCTGGAGGGTTCCTGCACGTGGCAGGACGACCGTCTGTTTGCCGAGATGGTGGCCCGTCGGATAGATATTCCGCTGCACGTCGCGGACCTTTCGGACGAATATCGCCGCCGTGTGGTCGATTATATGTTCGCCGAGTACGAACGCGGACGCACGCCCAATCCCGACGTGCTGTGCAACCGCGAGATAAAGTTCGATGCCTTTCTGAAGGAGGCTTTGAAGTTGGGAGCCGATTTCGTTGCGACGGGGCACTACTGCCGCAAGGAGGAGGTCGAGGCGGACGGCCGCAAGGTGTACCGTCTGCTGGCGGGTGCCGACAAGAACAAAGACCAGAGTTATTTTTTGTGTCAGCTGTCGCAGGAGCAGCTGAAGTATGCTCTTTTCCCCATAGGGGAGCTGGAGAAGCCCGAAGTGCGCCGCATAGCCGAGGAGCAGCGTCTGGCGACGGCCAAACGCAAGGATTCGCAGGGAATATGTTTCGTTGGCAAGGTCGATTTGCCGGTATTCCTGCAGCAGAAGCTGGCCGCGAAGAGGGGCAACATTCACGAGATACTGCCTTCGTGGCGCGGTTACGGACGCGAGATTGCCGACGACGATTTGGAGGCTCTGTCGCAGCCGTTCCGGTATACGGTCCGCGACGGAAAGAAGATAGGCGAACACAACGGCGCGCATTACTATACGATAGGTCAGCGCAAGGGTCTGGGCATAGGCGGCCGCAAGGAGTCGCTCTTCATTATAGCCACCGATGTGGTTGAAAATGTGATATATGTGGGTGAGGGCGATGCTCACCCGGGGCTGTACCGCCGAGCCTTGAAGATAATGCGTGACGAGCTGCACTGGGTCGACCCGTCGAACGAGGTGCATACGGGCGAACGACGCCGGTTTTCGTTCCGCATACGTTACCGTCAGCCGTTGCAGGGGGGCGAGATAGTGGTGCGCGAGGATGCTGCCTACATCGTTTTCGACGAGCCTCAGCGCGGAATAGCTGCGGGTCAGTTTGCGGCGTGGTACGACGGAGAGAATCTGGTCGGTTCGGGGGTTATTCACAGATAGATTTCAGACTTCATGCAGCGCATTCCGACCATATTGCTCGCTTTGACGATGATTTTTGCGGACGGAATGCGGAGCAGTGCGCAGCCGTCGTTGGGTTTTGCCCTCTGCAATGCCGGACTGTTGCGCGATACTCTGCCGTCGCTTTTCTACAACGATTCGGCATGGACGCCCGAGGGTGCAATGGGTTGGAACAGCGAACGCTACGAACGCAAAACGATGCAGACGGCGGCTTTGCTGGATTCGTTGGGGATGCCTGTGGCGGCGTTGTTCGGAGCGGAGAACGAATCGGTGGTGCGCGACGTGGTTTCCCGATGCGAAAGCGAATACTCCTATGTTCACCGCACGGCCGACAGTTATGACGGTTCCGATTTCGTGCTGCTCTACTATGCCGACAAACTCTTTCCCTCGCGGGTGCGCTGTTCGCGCCGTTCGATGACGGTCGAGGCCGAATACGAAGGCGTCCGATATGCATTCATACTCTGCAACCGCGAGAACGGACTTTCGGTAATCGTGCGGGAGCTGCGTGCGCGCGACCCCGGGATACGGATTGTTGCGGCGGGAGTCTTCGACGACCGCGAATTGAGACGCTCCTCTCTGCGCGACCTCACGCGCAAGGCCGCTTCGGAGGGCAGGGGTACGGTTCGCGACAGCAGGGGCTGGAGGATGGCCGACCGCATAGCGGCCGACACGGATGCCGAGGCGGTTTGCGACGTATATGTCCGGCGCTGGCTGCTCGACCGCAGCGGAGCGCCTGCGGCCACCTACGAAGGAACCCGTTATACGGGCGGTACGGGCGGACATTTGCCGCTTTTTGCCCGCCTGAGATACAAATCGGATTAAAGGTTTTTCAGTTAAGAAAATTTTTACTATTTTTGTAATTCGCTAAAGGCGCGTCGCCTTGCAGGAACGGAAAAAACAACATAAACAAAAAATATATTACCAAGTATTATGGCAAATGTAAAAAGAGTCTACACCTTCGGCAACAAACAGGCCGAGGGTAACGGAAAGATGCGCGAGCTGCTTGGCGGAAAGGGAGCCAACCTCGCAGAGATGAACCTTATCGGCATTCCGGTGCCTCCGGGATTCACCATCACCACGGAGGTCTGCACCGAGTACTATTCGCACGGCAAGAATGCCGTTATCGAGATGCTCCGTCCCGAGGTCGAGAAGGCCATGAAGAATGTGGAGAACCTTACCGGCATGAAGTTCGGCGACAAGGATATGCCTCTGCTGGTTTCGGTGCGTTCGGGAGCGCGTGCTTCGATGCCCGGTATGATGGATACCATTCTCAATCTGGGTATGAACGACACGGCTGTCGAGGCTGTTGCGCGCCGCACGGGCAATCCCCGCTTCGCATGGGATTCGTACCGTCGTTTCGTGCAGATGTACGGCGACGTGGTTTTGGGCATGAAGCCCGTTTCGAAAGAGGACCACGATCCGTTCGAGGAGATTATCGACGCCCAGAAGCAGAAGCGCGGCGTGAAGATGGATACCGACCTCACGACCGAAGACCTCAAGGAGCTGGTGGCCGCATTCAAGGTGGCTATCAAGAAGCAGACCGGCAGCGAATTCCCCGTTAATCCGTGGGACCAGCTG
>JAFLRS010000154.1 GCA_022511355.1 Alistipes sp. | reverse complement strand
TCTATCCACAGAATGTCGTCGTAGCCCAGCTCCTCGAACAGTTCCACATCGGCATTGCGGATAATCTTGTTGTACTGCTTCAGATAGATTGTAATCATCGTTCACCTCCCCTCTCGATATTGGTGCGCGTCTCGATGTCCGTACCCGACGACCAAAATTTTTTCAACGCTTTGCGTTTGTTTTCGTCGAGCAGGAAATCGATGTTGCGTGTAAGATATTCGTAAGCATTGTAGGGTTTGTCTCCGAATCCGAACTCCAAAACCGATTCGTAGATGTGTTCCACGCCGAATGTGAATGCGTGTTGCAGTTCGTCGATAACCGAATAGGGGGTGCCGTTGCGTGCCACCCACACTGCGAAACAGAACGGCAGACCGGTAGCTTGTTGCCAAGCTTCGGCCAAATCGGTTTTGTAAGTGAAGAGATGTTCGCGTTCGAAGACCTTGTCGCCGATAAGCAGAAAGGCATCGCCTTCGCGTGCGCGTTGTTGAAGATTGTCGTAACCTCCTTCGAGGGGGCACCATTCGGGCGAGATGCGCCACACTTTGGCGGCGAGCCATCGCAGCAGTTGAATGCTTGTACGAGAGTGCGGGTCGAGGAAGATTCGGCGAATGTTTTTGATTGCGCAGTCGCTCATAAGTTCGACTGTGCGCACGGCTTGAACGGCGCCTATGCAGTAATCGGTAATGATTCGTGCGTCTTTGAGTTGCGGTACGACGGCAGCCGGCAGCAAAGCCACATCGGCGAGTCGTGAGGAGTAGTTATCGGCACATTGAGCGGGAGGGCACAGCAGGATATCCGAACCGAAAACGCTTGCGTGTTTGAGTCCGTAGATGAACGGTATCGTATTGAGATACGATACGGCTGTTATTTTTACGCCTGCTGCCATCATCCATAATAGTTGAGCTCATTAATTTCTCTGCAAAGATATGCAAAAAACGGGGTTTTCAGAACAAAATGGCAATAAAAAACAAAAAAAGAGGTAAAAAAACCGCGGAGTTTATTATCGCAGCAATTTGTCGCGAAAGGCGAGTAAAACTCTCTGCAAGTCGGTTCGCCGTCAAATTCTTTTAGTCGCTTTCGACCGCAAAAGGTGCTGCCAAAACTCTCCGCAAGGTTTTCGCCTTTTATCCTCTTTATTTCCCGATAATTTTGTTGCAAATAAAATTTATCCTATCTTTGTGCCCGCAAAACAGGCATTTATGGGGGTTGCACCTCGTGTGCAAACTGAGTGATGCCAACGGTAATATATTAAAATTCAAAACTCTATGAAAACTATTCAAATCGAAACCGTAAAGCGCGACGCTTTCGGTAAAAAAGCAGGCAAAGCCGTTCGACGCGAAGGACTTATTCCTTGCATCCTCTACGGCGGCGGCGAAAACGTAGCATTCTCGCTCGACGTTAAAGCCGTTAAACCTCTTATCTACACGCCTAACGCTTACATCGTCGAACTCGTTATCGACGGCAAAGTCGAAAAAGCTGTTATGCGCGAAGTGCAATTCCATCCCGTCCGCGAACAAATCCTTCATATCGATTTCTATCGCGTTCAGGAAAACAAACCCGTTTCCATCGCTATCCCCGTTCGTCTGACCGGAAACGCCGAAGGCGTGAAAATCGGCGGTAAACTGGTTCTCTCGGCTCGCAAACTCACCGTCAACGGTATGCTCGAAAATCTGCCCGACGAACTGGTGGTAGACGTTACTCCCCTCAAAGTCGGTCAGACAATTTTCGTCGGCGATTTGAAATTCGACGGTCTGAAGTTCGTAACTCCGGCTACCACGGCCGTATGCGCAGTACGCGTAACACGTGCTTCGCGCGGTGCTGCTGCTGCCGAATAATCTGAACGATGAAGTATCTGATAGTGGGTTTGGGCAATATCGGCGCCGAATATGCCGATACCCGACACAACATCGGATTTCGTGTGTTGGACGCTCTTGCAGGGGCGTCCGACGCTGTTTTTACCGCCGAACGTTACGGCTCGGTGGCCCGCATACGGCACAAAGGACGACAACTGATACTGCTCAAACCTTCGACCTATATGAATCTCTCCGGCAAGGCCGTGAGATATTGGCTCGAGGCGGAAAAGATAGATATTTCGAATCTGTTGGTGGTGGTCGATGACATAGCTCTTCCCTTCGGAACACTCAGAATGAGACCGAAAGGCAGCGACGGCGGACACAACGGATTGAAAAACATAGCCCAAATGCTCGGTCGCGAGGATTATGCCCGCATTCGTTTCGGCATCGGCGGGGATTTCGCACGCGGACATCAGGTGGACTACGTGTTGGGCGAATGGACGGCCGAAGAACGGGCGGCGATGCCCGAAAGACTTAAGGTTTTCGGAGATGCGGTGCTGTCGTTCACGACAATAGGCGCGGCTCAGACCCAAAATTTATTCAACAATAAATAGAAAAACGGATATCAGTCGATATCCGTTTTTCATTTCACCTTTCGGAACTTATCCCAAATATGTTTTTAAGAGTTTGCTTTTCGACGAGTGTCTGAGTCGTCGGATGGCTTTCTCTTTGATTTGCCGCACGCGTTCGCGCGTAAGGTCGAATTTCTCGCCTATCTCTTCGAGAGTCATTTCGGGGCATCCTATTCCGAAGAAGTATTTTATGATGTCGCGTTCGCGTTCGGTGAGGGTTTCGAGAGCGCGGTCCACTTCGGTGGCGAGCGATTCGTTTATGAGTCCGCGGTCGGCGTTGGGCGAATCGGGGTTCACGAGCACGTCGAGCAGCGAGTTGTC
>JAFLRS010000153.1 GCA_022511355.1 Alistipes sp. | reverse complement strand
AATCAGATTGTTGGTGACTATGGTAGTGTTGCACAATTGCTACCAGTAAAATTATCAATCGAAGATTGGTTGTTGGCAGATATTGAAGGATTGTGTAAATATTTAAGACTAAAATCTATTCCTAAACGCATAAAAGGTTCTAATGGCTTTGAAAAATTGCAATCGCTTTTCAAAAAGAAAGATAAATTATATACGAAAGGTTACGATAGTGAGAATATAATTAAACATATTAATATTGAATTGATAATAAAGAAATATGTTAATGAGCTTAAACCATTAAGAGAAGCTTTGGGCGTTGAATAACTATGGCACAAAACTTTTTTCCGTTGCGTCCGTCGGTCGAGCCGATGATATACGCCTATGAGGATTCGCAGTATCCCGGTCTGTTGAAGGTCGGTTATACGACCGTCGGCGTGCAGAAACGTATCGCCCAGCAGTATCCCGTTGTGCGTCCGGGCGAGCGTCCCTATCGCATCGTGCTTGAAGAGTCGGCGGTGCGCAGTGACGGAACCGTCTTCACCGACAACGAGCGCGGCGGAGTACACGACACGCTGCGCAAGATGGGTATCGACAATCCCGGAGGCGAGTGGTTTCGCTGCACGGTAAAAGAGGTGCGTGCCGCCGTGCGTGCGGTCCGTGAGCGGCGCGAAGCCGAGTTGTTCCGCACGGAGAGATTCGGAATGCGACCCGAACAACGTGCCGCCGTCGAAAAGACGAGTGCCTATTTCCGCGCCTGCCGAGCCGAGAACGCTGCCCGTGCGCCGCATTTCCTCTGGAACTGCAAGATGCGTTTCGGCAAGACATTCGCCGCCTACCAGTTGGCAAAGGAGATGGGTTGGACGCGGTTGCTGGTGCTGACCTTCAAGCCTGCCGTGCAGAGTGCGTGGGAGACCGATTTGCGGACTCACGTCGATTTCGAAGGGTGGCAGTTTATCTCCCACGACAACGGTCTGACCTACGAAACGGCAGACCGTTCGCGCCCGATTGTCTGCTTCGGCTCGTTTCAGGACTATCTGGGTCGCACCAAAGCCGGCGGTATCAAAGCCCGCAACGAGTGGGTACACGCCATCAACTGGGATTGTGTCATATTGGACGAGTATCATTTCGGCGCGTGGCGCGAAAATGCCAAAGAACTCTTCGAGAACGAAGACCGCCGAGAACAGGCATTCGCCGAAGGCAACGGGCTGGACTATTTCGACGAGGAGTTGATGCCCATCACGACGGGAGCCTATCTCTATCTGTCGGGGACTCCGTTTCGGGCGTTGCATTCGGGCGAGTTTATCGAGGAACAGATTTTCGCGTGGACCTATTCCGACGAACAACGGGCAAAAGCCGAGTGGAACGATGCTGACGGTCCAAACCCATACGCCGCATTGCCGCGAATGGTAATGATGACCTATCAACTGCCCGACGCATTGCAGGCGGTTGCAAAACAGGGTGAGTTCAACGAGTTCGACCTCAATGTATTCTTTGCTGCCGACGGACAGGGCGATGATGCCCGATTCCGCTATGAAGACGAGGTGCAGAAGTGGCTCGACCTGATTCGTGGTGCATATTCCGAGAATGTTGTCAGCGACCTCAAACTTCGCACGGAGCGTCCGCCGATGCCATTCTCACACGCGCCGTTGCTGGCGACACTGACCCACACATTCTGGTTCCTGCCGACCGTCGCGTCGTGCTATGCGATGCGCAATCTTCTCGCCCAACGGCAAAACCGTTTCTATCACGACTATACCGTCGTTGTTGCAGCAGGCACACAGGCAGGTATCGGCGTCGATGCACTTAAACCCGTAGAAAGGGCTATGGGCAATCCTATCGGGACAAAGACGATTACATTGTCGTGCGGCAAACTTACTACCGGCGTATCAGTCAAGCCCTGGTCGGGAATCTTTATGCTGCGTAATTCGTCCAGTCCCGAAACCTATTTTCAGGCTGCATTCCGTGTGCAAACCCCTTGGACGGTGCGCAATCCCGACGGATTGTCCCCTGATAAGGTGGAGATACTCAAACAGGAGTGCTATGTCTTCGACTTCGCGCCAGACCGCGCATTGCGTCAGTTAGCCGACTATTGCTGCCGACTGAATGTCGAAGAGACAAGTGTCGAAAAGAAAGTTGCCGAGTTTATCGGTTTTCTGCCCGTGCTGGCTTACGACGGTAGCTCGATGAAACAGATAGATGCCGCCGGCATTCTCGATATTGCCACCAGCGGAACATCGGCGACGCTGTTAGCCCGTCGATGGGAGAGTGCGTTGCTTGTCAATGTGGATAACGATACGTTAAGACGGCTGATGTCGAATAACGATGCAATGGCTGCACTGATGAATATCGAGGGCTTCCGCAACCTTAACAGAGACATCGAAACTATCATAAACAAATCCGAATCGGTCAAGAAAGCAAAACGCGAGACAAGCGACGAGGAATTGACAAAGGAACGTAAACGGGAGTTGACAGAGGAGGAAAAGGAATACAAGAGTCTGCGCAAGCAGATACAGGAGAAACTGATTAAGTTCGCAACGCGGATTCCGATATTTATGTATCTCACAGATTACCGCGAACAGTGCCTGCGCGACGTCATAACCAAACTCGAACCGGGATTATTCCGAAAGGTTACGGGCCTGTCGATTCGGGATTTTGAGTTGCTTGTATCGCTCGGATTGTTCAACTCTACGCTGATGAACGACGCCGTAGGCAAGTTCAAACGCTACGAAGATGCTTCACTCGAATACATCGGCATTAACCGCCACGCCGACGAAACCCGCATTGGCTTGAACGATAC
>JAFLRS010000152.1 GCA_022511355.1 Alistipes sp. | reverse complement strand
GGAGCAGTTGGCAGCTCGTCGGGCTCATAACCCGAAGGTCGGAGGTTCGAGTCCTTCTCCCGCTACCAAAGCGGATAAGTCGAAAGATTTATCCGCTTGATTTTTTATATT
Organism: Alistipes sp.; assembly: GCA_022511355.1. Taxonomy (GTDB): domain Bacteria; phylum Bacteroidota; class Bacteroidia; order Bacteroidales; family Rikenellaceae; genus Alistipes. The sequence goes on along the minus strand of JAFLRS010000152.1, from coordinate 2,686 downwards.
TACCTTTGTGTAACGTGGTGATGAAACCGCAGCCTATTGCGAAATCTTTACCAACTGCTGACGGTAGGCATTAAGAATGCGGGACTTCGAAATAAAGCCCAAATAGCGGTTATCCTTATCGACCACCGGAAGCATCCAGGTGTTTTTCTCGTCGAATTTGGGCAGAACGCTCTGTATCTGCTCCTTCTCCTGAATGCGGTCGGGGGGCTGAATCATATATTCGGTAATCTGAGTGCCCCATTTTTCGCGTTTGAACATATCCTCGCGCAAATCGTCGAGTTGAACGACTCCCAGCAAATGTCCGAAATTGTCGATTACGGGGAAGATATTCCGATGTGCCGATGCTATGATATGCACGATGTCGCCCAAAGTGAAAAACTCCTTGATGCGTATGAAATCGGTCTCCATAAGATCTTTGAGACTCAGGAATACGAATACCGACTGATCTTTGTTATGTGTGAGCAGTTCTCCGTTTTTGCGCAACTGCTTGGTGTATATCGAATCGGGATTCAGATACGAATCGACGGCGAACGATATGCTGGCCACAATCATCAGAGGAATAAACAGTCCGTAACCGTTCGACAGTTCGGCGATAAGGAATATCGACGTCAGCGGGGCTTTCATGACTCCCGACATTACGCCGGCCATGCCGACAAGCGTGAACGATACGAGCGATATGTTCCATCCGAAACAGTAGTTGCACAGCAACGCCAGCAGCGCTCCCGTAAACGCACCTACGAAAAGCGACGGTGCGAATGTTCCGCCGACTCCGCCTGCTGCATTTGTAGTGGCCATCGCAATAACTTTGAAAAACATTATTGCGGCCACGTATATCAATATGAACCAGTCGGTCGTGCGCAGACCGTAGAACATCGAATTGTCGAACAGTGTCTGTGCGTTTCCGTGCATAAGCGACACGAAAGCATCGTAACCCTCACCGTAAAGCGGCGGGAATACGAATATCAATACTCCGAGAACGACGCTTCCGACTATCCATTTCAGATACTGATTGTTTATTCTGTTTATATAATGCCCGACGGCCGAATTTACCGATGTGAAATAGTAGGCCATGAGTCCGCACAACACGCCGAGCAGTACGAATAGCGGAATCTGCGCAAGTTCGAATCCGTCGGCTTCGGTAAGCGTGACGGCTATTATGGGGTCGAAGCCGCGCAGGAGCAGGGCGATGGTGGTTCCCGTTATGGAGGCTATGAGCAGCGGAATGACCGAGGCTGCGGTGATGTCGAGCATGAGGATTTCAAGCACGAATACCACACCGGTGATGGGAGCCTTGAATATGGCTGCGATGGCCGCACCCGTACCGCACGAGAGCAACAGAGTGATATTGCGGTAGTTGAGTTTGGCCAACTTTCCGATGTTGGAGCCGATGGCGGCGCCGGTCAGCACTATAGGGGCCTCGGGACCGACCGAACCTCCGAATCCGATGGTGGTGGCACCGCCGACTATCGAGGTCCAGCAGTTGTGCGGTGCTATTCGCGAGCCTTTGCGCGACATGGCATAAAGGACGCGCGTCACTCCTTCCGAGATATTGTCCCGAACAATCTTCTTAACGAAGAGCGTCGCCAATCCGATACCGATGGCCGGAGTTATCAGATATAATATGTTGAAACTCTCCACCGGCAGCCAGTTTACGAGACTGTGGATTAAGTGGAGCAGCATTTCGAACAACCATGTGGCAAGACCTGCACAGATTCCGACCACGGCCGCCAGCAGCGCCATGGCCTGACGGTCGTTGAGCCGCTTGAACAACCGCAGATAGAGTCTGTATGGCTTGTCGATGTGCATTGTTCGGCCGGGTCCGTTATTTACGGTTGCGATAGTATTCTATCTGCGAGTTTATCAGCTCTTTATCCTCGAAATAGTTGATTCGCATCGCGCGACGCACTTCGGCCAATGTTTCGGCGGCCGTTTCGCGGGCTGCGGCCGAACCTTTCTCGAGCATCGCGTATACCTCACCTATGTTCTGTTCGAAATAGGCTCGCCGTTCGCGAATGGGGTCGAGAAGTTCGTTCAGTATGGCTATGAGGAATCTTTTGACCTTGACGTCGCCCAGACCGCCGCGGCGATAGTGTTCTTTGAGAGCGTCGAGCGATTCGTATTCGGGCAGATATTTCACAAAGTGTTCGGGTGTGCTGAAGGCGTCGAGATATGTGAATACGGTGTTGCCTTCGACCTTGCCGGGGTCCTCGACGCGCAGATGGTCGGGGTCGGTATACATCGACATGACCTTCTTTTTCACTTCGTCGGCCGAGTCGGAAAGATAGATGCAGTTGCCGAGCGATTTGCTCATTTTGGCCTTGCCGTCCGTTCCCGGGAGACGCTGACATGCGGTATTTTCGGGGAGCATGATTTCGGGCATGACGAGAGTTTGTCCGTATACGGAGTTGAATTTATGCACTATTTCGCGGGTTTGCTCCACCATGGGTTCCTGATCATCGCCTACGGGTACCGTTGTAGCTTTGAATGCGGTTATGTCGGATGCCTGACTTATGGGATAGGTGTAGAATCCGACGGGTATGCCTTTGCCTCGCTGTGTGGGGTCTCCTTCGCTTTCGGAGGATGAGAAACCGCGCTGAAGTATTTCGGCCTTGACGGTCGGATTGCGTTCCAGACGCGACACGGTGACCAGATTCATGTAGTAGAAGGCCAGTTCGCAGAGTTCGGG
>JAFLRS010000151.1 GCA_022511355.1 Alistipes sp. | reverse complement strand
GTTGTGCGGTGCGGGTACGATGTTGCGCAAGAACGATATTTGCACGTTCTGAAAAAATTGGCGCCGGCGGTTTGAAGCGGGATTTTCAAATCTCGCAATAAATTTCTATCTTTGCATCACAAGTGTTATTACATATAAATTATGGCTGACTTGACTCCTACTCCGCACATCGGTGCCAAATTCGGCGAAATTGCCGACAAAGTAATTATGGCCGGCGACCCCCTCCGCGCCAAATTTATGGCCGAAACCTATCTCGAAAATCCCGTACTCTACAATCAAGTGCGAGGTATGCTCGGCTTCACCGGAACCTACAAAGGCAAACGAATCTCTATTCAGGGGCACGGAATGGGAATACCTTCCATCGGCATATACTCCTACGAACTCTTCAACTTCTACGGCGTGAAAACCATCATCCGTACAGGCTCCGCAGGCGCATATGACCCCGAACTTAATCTCGGCGACATCGTAATAGGCATGGGCGCCTGCACCAATTCGGCATACGCACAGCAGTTCGACATCCCCGGAACCTACGCTCCCATTGCCGATTTCGGTTTGGTTCGCGCGGCCGCCGAAAAAGCCGAACTCATGAACGTGAACTACAAAGTGGGAAACATCCTCGCAAGCGACGTCTTCTACGGACCGGACCGCGAAGCATGGAAAAAATGGCAGAAAATGGGCGTGCTGGCCGTCGAAATGGAAGCCGTATCACTCTACATCAACGCCGCCCGCAGCAACAACAAGGCATTGGTAATCTGTACTATCTCCGATTCGTTGGTCACCGGTCAGGAGACCACCAGCGAACAGCGTCAAAAGAGCTTTACCTCCATGATGGAGATTGCACTCGATATAATCTGACGAATCATGAGCGGCAAAAACATAGTAAAACTCGAAAACGTTTCGATATATCACTACGACGACCCCTTTGCCGACGTTTCGGCCGAAGCCCTTGTCCGCAAAGGTCATCTGGTGTTGTCGGATGTGAATCTTACGGTGGATGAAGGCGAATTCGTCTATCTGATAGGACTTGTCGGCAGCGGCAAAAGTTCGCTTCTCAAGACGCTTTACGCCGAGCTTCAGTTGGTGGAGGGCCGCGGCGAGGTTGCGGGATTCGACCTGCGGACTCTGCGCCGCAAAGATATTCCGTATCTGCGGCGCAAGATGGGCATAGTTTTTCAGGACTACCAGCTGCTGACCGACCGCAACGTATTCATGAATCTCTACTACGTGATGAAGGCGACGGGCTGGAAGAACGAAGCCGACATCCGCAAACGTATCGACGAGGTGCTGCACCTCACCGATTTGGAAAACAAGGGCTACAAGATGCCTTTCGAACTGTCGGGCGGCGAACAGCAGCGTCTGGTGATTGCGCGCGCGCTGCTCAACAAACCGTCGCTGATTCTGGCCGACGAGCCTACGGGCAATCTCGACCCCGTTACGGCCGACGGCATCATGAAGCTGTTCCGCAGCATCGCGGCGAGCGGCTGTGCGGTGATAATGTCCACCCACAATACGGCTCTTATCGAGGATTTTCCGGCGCGGACGATACTCTTTTCGCACGGAAAAATCAGAGAGATAAATCTCGAAGAGAAACGCAGGGATTAGAGACGCGAAAGGCAGGAGTCCGACTCCTGCCTTTCTGTTTTACTCTCCGTCTTTTGCCGGCTTCGGAAGCCGAAGCTCTATGGAGGCCCCCGACCATCCGTTTACCGAATGCTCTTCGTCGTGAATGACTTGGTCTCCTTGCGTGACGCGTATCCGCAGCGGAAAAGGTTTGCATCGGTCCATGCCGGTGTCCGAAGGCAGCGAATGCGGCACCACATAGACGTACATCAGCAGATAGTCGCACGGCGAGGTGACGAAAGATATTCCGCGTCGTGAGTCGTAGTCGTCGGGACAGCGGTTCATGTTGGCTCCGACGGGCGCGACGGTATCTTCGGCGGCGATGAAGTCGGTGCGGGGATTGTCTTCGCCGCGGCCGAGGTCGTCGAAACATCCGCAGGTGACGGCCATGTTGTAACGCCACAGACGATTGTAGCCGCTCGAAATCTCGACCGAGAATGGTTGTTTGTCGTTCATGGATGATTGTTCTTTTGCCGCAAAGATAGAGATAAAACCGCTCCGTGCCAAACGTTGCGGCGGTCATCGGGGGTTAAATCTTCCAAACTTTTATGCTTTTTATTTGATTTTTCTTCGTTTTGAGATTTTTTTTCAATAACTTTGCACCCCAAACGGCATCGAATGGAGGTTAAGGCAGGATATATAATCGACTGCAGAGGGCTGAAGAACGGCAGTTACGACTATCGGTTCAAGGTAGGCGGGGAGCTGTTCGAGCTGGAGCGGAACGACGATATTCGCGGCGGCGAGTTCGATGTTCGGGTCGAGATGCGCAAATCGGGCAGTTTCGCCGAGTTGGAGGTGGCCGTCGAGGGCTATGCTTCGGTGGAGTGCGACCGCTGCCTCGAGGAGTGCCGGCTGCCGGTTTCGAGCAGCGCTCAGCTCACGGTGCGGTTTGCCGACGGAGAACCGCAGTACGACGGCGAGGTGATGCAGGTTTCGGCCGCGGAGCCGCAGATAGACCTTACGCACTACATTTATGAAACGATAGTGCTGGCGTTGCCCTACCGCAGGGTGCATCCCGACGGAGAGTGCAATCCCGAGATGGTGGCGCGGATAGCCGGAGTGGATGCGGGCGACGACCCGATTGCCGACGAAGAGTAACGAAACATTATATAAACGACGAAAAAACAATTAAACAAAGTAAAAGAATATGGCACATCCTAAACACAAAGTCTCGTCTACGAGACGTGACAAGAGAA
>JAFLRS010000150.1 GCA_022511355.1 Alistipes sp. | reverse complement strand
TTGCTCACGCTCGGCAGAGTCTGCAAGCAGCCTTTGCCCTCGCTTAATCGCAACGGTGACAAAGGGAGGGGCATCATGGTGCATTAAAAGTATATGGTTGCCATAAATAATTACATCCTTAACTTCGTTCAGGATGACAAGTGAAAAAGTTAATTGGAAGATGATAACCGAACAACAAATAGAGCAATTCATTGCTCAAGCTCATCGTTACGGGGCTGCACGGCTTATGCTTTGCAGCTCCGGCAACCTTTCGTGGCGTATCGGCGACCGGGCTTTGGTCTCGGGCACCGGCTCGTGGGTGCCGGCCTTGGTCAAAGAGAAAGTGTCCATATGCAACATCGCCGACGGAACCCCGCTCAACGGAGTCAAACCCTCGATGGAAAGCTCGTTCCATTTGGGCGTTATGCGCGAAAGACCCGACGTCAATGTCGTACTGCACTTCCAGTCGGAGTACGCCACAGCCGTGGCCTGCATGAAAAACAAACCCGCGAATTTCAATGTCACGGCCGAAGTGCCCGTACACGTCGGAGCCGAAATACCCGTCATACCATATCTGCGCCCGGGTTCGCCCGAATTGGCAAAAGCCGTAACGGAAGCCATGCGCAACCACAACTCGGTGCTTCTGACCAACCACGGACAGGTGGTCTGCGGCAAAGATTTCGATCAGGTGTTCGAACGGGCAATGTTCTTCGAGATGGCCTGCCGCATAATCGTACAGTCGGGAGGCGACTATTCGGTACTCACCGAGCAGGAAATCGACGACCTCGAGACTTACGTACTCGGCAAAAAGACGAAATAAGACAATTATATATCTTGATGCACCAAGTTACGGAACGCGTCAGAACGCGGCATCATGGTGCATCAAAGTATATAATCGCGCGAAATGATTATTAACAATTGTCGCTCAGGCGACGCCCACACCTAAAACTATGACAAAAAAAGTCTATCTGGCAGCCGATTTCGGCGGAGGCAGCGGTCGTGTAATCGCAGGCCGCCTCCATGACGGACGTTTGCAAATGGAGGAGATATACCGATTCCCCAACCGACAGATAAAACTCGGCAACAGGCTCTGCTGGGACTTTCCGGCGCTCTTCGAGGAGCTGAAAAACGGACTCAAGGCTGCCGCCCGCAAAGGTTTTGAGGTGCAGGGCATCGGAATCGATACGTGGGGCGTCGATTTCGGACTTTTAGACCGCTGCGGCAACCTCATAGGCAATCCTGTCTGCTATCGCGACTCGCGGACCGAAGGAGTTCCCGAAAAACTCTTTTCACGAATCGACTGTCGGCAGCACTACGCTGTTACAGGCATTCAGGTCATGCCCATAAACACTCTGTTTCAGCTATATGCAATGAAACAGACCCGCGACCCGCAACTCGAAATTGCCGAACGTCTGCTCTTTATGCCCGACCTGTTCGGCTACTTTCTCACCGGAAACCACGACAATGAATACTCCATAGCCTCGACCTCGGAACTCGTAGATGCACGGCGTCGCGAATGGTCGTTCGACACTATCCGCGAATTAGGTCTCCCCGAAAAACTTTTCGGAAAAATCATACCCCCGGGAACTCTGCGCGGATACCTCAAAAAAGATATCGCCGACGAAACGGGATTGGGTCAGGTGAAAGTCTTTGCCATCGGCAGTCACGACACCGCCAGCGCCGTGGCCGCCGTACCCTCGCAGAGCCGTCCCGTGGCCTTCCTGAGTTCGGGCACGTGGTCGCTGTTGGGTGTCGAAGTCGATGAACCCATACTCACGGAAGAAGCCCGCCTTGCCCGATTCACCAACGAAGGCGGAGTCGGCGGCCGCATCCGTTTCCTGCAGAACATCACAGGTCTGTGGATTCTGCAGCGGCTGATGTCGGAGTGGAAAGAGAGAGGCGAAGAGCAGCAATACGACATTATAATTCCGCAGGCTGCCCAAGCCCGCATCGACACCGTTATCCCCGTCGATGCCGCCGAATTCATGAATCCGGCAAGTATGGAGGCGGCAATTGCGGATTACTGCCGCATACATTCGTTGGCCGTACCGCAGAGCAAAGCCGAAATGGCGAGGTGCGTATTGCAGTCGCTGGCCGCAAAATACAAAGAAGCGGTCCAAGGTATGAATCGTTCGCTCGAGAAACCGATAGAACGACTGCACATCATCGGCGGAGGCTCGCAAAACGCACTCCTTAATCAACTGACAGCAAATGCTTTGGGCATCCCCGTCCATGCAGGTCCCGTGGAGGCTACAGCTACGGGCAACATCCTCACGCAAGCTATGGCCGAAGGCGAGATTGCCGATCTGGAGGAACTGCGCCGCATAGTGGCCCGCAGTTTTGAACCGACAATATACTATCCGGAAACACGATAATTATGGAAGGATACAAAACCAAATTTCACGGCGTTCCCGTCAAGCGCTACTGTCAGACGCTCGACCTGCGCGACAACCCCCAATTGATTGCCGAATACCGCCGGCGGCACGGACGCGACTTTATCTGGCCCGAGATTCCGCAGGGCATACGCGACGTCGGCATACTCGAAATGGAAATTTACATCCTCGGCACACGTCTTTTTATGATTGTCGAGACCCCTCCTGACTTCGACTGGGACTCTGCAATGGCGCGTCTCAACACTCTGCCACGACAGCAGGAATGGGAAGAGTTTATGTCGGTATTCCAGCTCGCCGACGCCGATAAAAGTTCGGCCGAAAAATGGAAACCTATGGAACGAATGTTCTATCTGTACGAATAATATTGATAATAAGGATATTATATATTTTAATATACCAAACTCGAGGAACGTTTCAGAATGATGTCGGCAATGAGATATTTTTATTTTCATATTTACATTCCCTCCCCTCTCCCCTCCCTTTGGCAAAGGGAGGGGCAT
>JAFLRS010000015.1 GCA_022511355.1 Alistipes sp. | reverse complement strand
TGTATACCGACAGATGAGGGTTGCTCGCCCGATGTCGGGGGGTAGGCCGCTGGAGGTTGCGGGTGACCGCAATCGTAGATAAATGATAGAGGACGCGGCAGTTGTCGCGTAACAGAACTCGGCTTACAGGGTTTGCAAAAATAAGGGGCTATAAAGCCCCTTTTTTATCCTTTTTTACTTACCACTTTCCGATTTCGACCTTGCCGTCCCACAACAGTTCGAAATCATCGACCAGCATCACGTTCGAATCGCAGCCGACGAAATAGTCGCCCCAGCGCGAAGCCGAACATACGATTATTATGTGTGTGGGTACGGCATCGGAGCTTTTCCACGTAATCGGAATCTCGAACGGCTCCCAACCGTCGGTCGGTTGCCTGTAAATCTTCTCGCCGTAGGCCACCACTTCGGGTTTGTTCTTGTCGAAGAAGGTCTTTTCGTCTTTGGAGTATACCTGTACGGGCGATTCGTCGCTGCCGCCGAAATCGGCTGCTTTCCACGTTCCGAGAGCTATGTATATCTGACCTTCGTCATATTCGGCGGTCACCCCTTTCGGAAGTTCGCCGCGATTGATTTTGCCGTTGTCGAACTTCGCCCAGCCGCGCAGAGCCGCGGGATGCAGCGTGAATCGTCGGCCGAAATTGACACGTCCGTGCGTGCCTTCGGTCTTGAAGTATTCGCCCGTAAAGATGTTGCCCGCAGCGAACTTCATGACCACCCATCGCGAAGCCATGCGCGCCGCCGTCCGGCCCGAAGTGCCTGAATGCAGGTCGTTGGTGACGTTGGTGGTGATGTTGTATTCGGGGCCGAGCGTGGTTGCTCCCCAGTTGCCCGAATCCCAGAATTTGTCGGATGGTCCCAGGTAGGGGCATATCACATTGCCCTGCTGCGACCAGTTCTCGAAATCGCCGTTGGGGAGCGGCATTTCGGCTTCGGTGCGGAAGGCCGTCACCGCCGAATCGTCGCTGCCGGACCATGCCACGGCTTCGTAGTCGGTTTCGGGCTCCAGACCGTGAATCTGCGCCGTGAACGAACCTCCGTCCACCGTTATGTCCGACGACGGAACTTCGGTCCATGCCTCCTCGTCCGCGCGGCGGTAGCGGAAACCGAGAGTCGTGCCGCTCAGACCCTCGCCGTAGAACCATGCCGTGCGGGTCCAGCCGTCCACGCGTCGGAGTACGACCTTCGTGTCGGTGTAGCGGACATAGAGCGTCCATTGCTCTTCGCGTCCGTGGAATTCGATGTTCACGTTGCGGTAGCTCGAGAAGTTCCATTCCTGTTCGGGGTCGCGCTCTTCGAAGTCGTCGATGCCTTCGGCCGGAACATTCATGCGGGTGATGCCCGCAGGTCCGAGCTTGAGGCTCTGCACGCGAACCTTCGACGGTCCGTATTCGGGCATATCGCCGCTGCCTTCGTAGCCCACATAGGCGGTTGCGGTGCGCAGAGCGAAGTCCCATTCGGTGACGCCCACCTGACCCTCCACCGCAAACTGACGCGGAATATTCTGTTCGGCCGATATGGTCCACGGATAGTCGGCATAGAGCGAGAGTACCACGTGCAGAGGATTCGACAGGTCGTGCGTGCCCTCAATCTCGTGCGAAGCCTGTGCCTTGTCGGTTATTGCGGCTCGGGTTATCCGCACGTTGCGTATGTCGGTAGTTTCGAGCAGCGGGAGTGTGACCGTCCCCGCAGCGGCATCTATCACGGCTGCGCCCGACAGACCTTCGGCTTCGATGCTTTCGATGCGGCACTCCACCACGGGATAGGGGATGTCGTTGTGCAGACACCCTGCGGCGGCGAGCGCCCACGCCATACACAGATATATCGCGGTTCGTTTCATTAGAGAGTCGCTTTGATTTTTGACGATTTTTTCTTGTTCCACAGATGGATGTTCAATCCGAGCCGTATGTCGGCCAGATTGAGTCGGAAGTTGAGTTTCGAGAAGTGCCGCGAGCCGGTTTCGTTGCCGTGTTCGTCGTACTGACGTATGTAGTTGTACTTGAAGCCGCCCAAACCGAACGAAAGAGTCGCGCACACATTGGGGAATGCGTATACGGCCACTCCGGGGCTGAACATGAGTTTGAGATTCACCGCTTCGGAGACGGTAGCCCGTTCGGCGTCACCGGCGGTGTAGGAGAAGTAGTTGTCGCCCCACGTGACCATGGCTTCGAATTCGCCGAAGACTCCGAAACGTCCCCGGTCGTCGAGCGGAACATAGGAGCGGTGGAACAGACCCACCGAATAACGGTTGCTGGCCAAAGCGAGCTGCGGAATCGAGAGGTCGAGGTCGAACAGACCGTCGAGATTGAGTCCGAAGCTGTCGAGACTGCCCTTGATGCGGGTGTAGCCCAGACGCAGACCTATGCACTGATTGTCGTGGTAGAAGTACCCGATAAAGGGATTGACCGTAGCCACCGAACCCTTGACGTCGATGTCGTCGAATATGGGGAACATATCGGCATCCTCCGAGGTAAAGGTTCCGTAGGAGGCTGTGAGTCCGAGCATGGTTTCGCCCTTGAAGACATATTTGCTCTTGTTGATTTCGCGGTCGATTCGCCGCGAGGTGGGCATAAACCGTGTTTTGAGCTGCATGGGGGTTCTGGTGACCGAACTCTCACGGAGTGTGGAGTCGGCCTCCTGCGCCGAAGCCGCCGGCACTATGCAGGCCGAAGCCGCAAGCATCAGTGCAAAGATATGGAGTTTCAGTTTCATCATAACGGCAGCGGTTTACAGGTAAAACGATACGCCGAGTCCTATGGAGAGGATATTGACGCTGAAATTCATGTAACTGGTATTGACATCGGCTGTTTCGACGCGGTTCTGCACCTGATGCGAATGTTTGAAGTTGAGACCCATCACGCCCACATTCACCTCCAGAGCCATCGTATTGCTTATGAAGGCTATGAGTCCGGGCGATACGCCGAGCGAAAATTCGTATCCGGTTTCGAACGTGCCCCGCAGCGGCTGGTTGGCTGCGAATTTGGTCTGGTGACCTCCGCCCGACAGCGACATCTCCGAAAAGAGTGCGAAACGCTTGTCGCGGCCGAGAGGAATGTACTGACGCCATACCAACGCCACCGAATAGTTGTGTTTGAGCGAATAGTAGTAGTCGGCTTCGATATTCACGCCCGAATCCTCGTCGCCGAGCGACAGTTTGCCGTCGTCGAGCTTCAGCAGCGTGCGGCCGTAGATGAAACGCGCCCCCAAAGCCATGTTGTCGCGTATGGCATAACCTATCATGGGGCTTATCTTGAAGGTATAGCCGTCGGAGTCGATGTCGTCGAAGACCAAAAAGTTGTAACTGTTGTTCTTGTGCGTCGAGTAGGAGGCATAACCGCTGAACAGCCACTGTCCGCGCGGCACGAAGACATTCTTCACATCCACCAATCCGCGTTTGCCGCGCACATCCTCTATCGACGGCACCGGCGACGACAGCGTATCGGCATCATAACCGCGCACATCTCCGGCAAATACCGGAAATGCGGCGCATACCGCTGTCATCAGCACCATTATTCTCTTTACGATACCCATCGGCCTGAAAGTGTCAATATACGAGTTCGAAATCATCGAGGCTCATCGTGTTCTTCGAACATCCCATGTAATAGTCGCCGTATTTGTTGGCGCAGGCCGTAATCATCAGCCATGTCGGGACCTCTTTTTCCGCGTACTCTTCGTTGTAATTAATAGTTATCTCTTTCAGCGTCCACTGCTTGTGCGACTCCGAAGGCTCCCATACTCCCCAGCCTATCACGTGGGCCGTAGCGTTATTCTTGCTGCTCGTGGAAATCTGCGGGATCGGAGTCGTGCAGTAGGTTATCTCCTTAATGCCGTCGGTCACGTTGAGGAATGAACTCTGGTCGCCCGTATCGACCAGATGCGGACCGTCCATCGCGCACAGCAGGATGTAAATCTGCTGAACGTCCTGACCGCCTTTGGTGAGTCCGGGAGCGCCGCTGCCCAAATCGACCTCGCCGATTTCGCTCTTGTACCAGAAGCGCAGAGCTTTGGGGCGGTAGGTGAAGTCGAACGATTGTCCGAACCGCACTACGCCTTTGGTTAAATTCTTGGTTCCCAGGAATTTGCCGAGGAACAGATTGCCTGCCGCCAGATTGTTCGCGATGTTGCGCGAGGCGAGCAGCGCCGATTTAGAACCTTTCGAATCGGGACGGATGTCGTCCGAGGGAGTGGTAATATTGTAGTTCGCACCGAGCGTCGTCGAACCGTGATTGCCCGAATCCCACCACTGATCGACATTGAGACTGGTGTAGGGGCACCACGGATTGCCTATCTTGTTCCAAATCTCGAGGTCGGAATTGTATACCTGTTCGCCGTCGCCGGTCGATTCTTTCACAACGGGACCTGTCTCCCGGCCGTTCACCTGAAGCTGCATTTCGTAGGCGGTGTTGGCGTGGATTTCTTCGGCCTGAATCATATATTCGTTCTCGCCCGACGGTTCGGCATCGACGACTTTCCATTCGCCATCGGCGGCGCGATAGCGGACCTTAACCTCGCCGCCGTCGAACACGCAGGCGCGGATTTCGCCTTTGGCGTACCACTTGTCGGTGGGGATGAGCGAGAATACGCCTTGAGTCATCAACTTCGCGTCGGCTTCGCCGTAGACGGTCGAATTGATGTAAGCCTTGATGTTGAGTGAATGCACGCCGCCGCGCAGAGTGTTGATGAACCCACTGCCCAAAGTGAGCGTTATGCCGCGTTGGTCGGCAGCGGCATAGGAGGTCACCGAAACGCCATGTTCCTTTTCGCCGTCGGAGCTGCAATCGATTGTGAGAGGCTCGCCTCCGTCGCACGAAAGCTCCACCTTGACAATCTTTTTGTCGCCGGCGATGTCGTAAGATACGCTCTCCGAAGCTTTGTAAATATCGTCCATCTCGAAATCGTGTCCCTTTATCGAGGGTCGCGTCGAGGGGTTGAGTTCGGCATGGTCGGGGTCGGGATTTTCGGTGCCGGCTATGGCCACGCTCCACGAAATGAAGCCGGTCATGTCGGACGAATATTTCAGATTTATACGGTAGCAGTAGCCTTTCAGACGTTCGGTGTCGAGCGCGAGTCCGTTGTAGTGTTCGTGAATCTCGCCTGCGGGAGAATGACCTTCGTTGTCGCTGCCGTCCACGATATCGGTATCGGAGCTGCGTCCGAGGAAGCAGAAGCTGATTTTGCTGCATCCGTCGGGGATTACGAAGTATCCGCGTCCGCTCTCATCGAACCTCAGAGCCACATCGGCATCGTCGAAGCGTTCGGAATCGAACTCCTCGAGCATCTGCACTATCACCTGACGGCTGATGTCGAACACTTTGTTAACGGTTTCATCGAAATTGACCTCGATGACGGTGTTCTGAATGCGGCAGACCACCTCGACGGGAGTTTTGTAGCCGTCGCGGATTTCGAAATCCTCGCTGCCGAGATAGAGGAAAGGTTTTTTGCCGGGTTTCCGGTTCTCGTCGCCCAGACGCACCTCCGCATTGTAGCTGCCGACGGCGAGCCACAGTTCCTCCTGCAAATCTTCGATGTCGAAGTAGTGCCGCACCAGTTCGCGCTGACCTGCATCGTTGTACTTGAAGATTCGGATGTCGCAGTGGGAATAGGGTTCTTCATCGACATTGACGCGCGTAACGTCGGAGAGCGCGATGCTCAGACGCAAAGCCCCTTCACCCTCGTCGTACCACTCCTGACCCGACATGGGGTCGCGGCTGCAGGAGACGGCCGCAGCGACTGCGATGGAGATTATGTATAACAGTTTTTTCACGAAACTTTCGGTTTTTGTTCTACTTTACTACGCGCAGACGGATGGTGGCCGTTGCGGATTTGCCTTTGTTGTCGATGACCGTAAGTTGGAAATCGTCATCGCCGGCCTCGGTGGTCTCCTGAAGCGGAACCATGAAGTCCGAAATATCGAACAGCAGATGGGTTTTGTCCTTCACCTGGTCGCCGACGGGGAATTTGAGAGCCGCAAGTTTGCTGTCAAGCTCCTCGCCGTACTCATTCGGGTCGACCAAATCGAATTCCGTAGGTATGGGAATCTCCTCGAGCATAGCCTCTATTTTTCCGGAGATTTTCACCATCAGCGATTTGATGCCCGATTTGGCTTCGATGTTGATTTTCACTTCCATTTCGGGCGAAACGGTGTAGCGCGTATTGAAATCGTGGTCGGGCCAGTCTATTTCGGGTGCGGGGTCGGGGTCGGTCGATTCGCCGTTCTCGCTGTCGTAGAATATGTTGAGTTCGGCCCGCGAATAGTTGCCTTCGCTGTCGGTGATGCCCATTATGAGTTTGTGTTCGCCGCCGTAGAAGTAGAGGAAGTCGAGAAAGCCTTTCAGGTCGATTTTGAAGCTCGTATTGCTGCCGATTTCATCCTTGAGCGGCATCCCCATGCGGTTGTGGAGGAAGAGTTGTCCGGTAGTGGGTTCGTCGGTCATCTCGACGGTGGTGTTGTAGACGCCCGCGCCGCGCAGAGTCGAAGCCAGCGATGCGCTGCCGGTCTCGACGCGGACGGCAAAACGCGTAACGGCCGAACCGGTCTCGACGTGCAGCTCCGCCGAACGGTTGAAGTTGCCGAGACGGTCGTAGTTGCCGGCATCGAAGAAGTTGGTGTCGTCGAGGGATATCCACGACGAAGGAAGCGTAATGCGGGGTTTGGCTTTGTCGTCGATGTCGGGGATTACATCTTCGCTCATGCGGCCGCCGCCCACGACGCTCGAAACCACATTTACGGTCACCTCTTTGTCGTAGGTCCACGTTTCGATTGCGGCGTTGATTATGATTTTGCCCAAATCCTCCTCTTCGCCGTGGGTGATGTAGAGGAATATGCGGCGATACTGATTGGGATGCACTCCGGTGCAGATGTTTTTGAGGTCCTGCGAAATGTGCAGATTCTCGCCCGTAAAGGTGTTGTCGTAGTCCATCTCCACGTGCAGCGTTATGCGGTTGTCGGAGTCGCCGTCGAAGGGTTTGAGATAACCCACGGCGGGCTGCACTTCATAGCCGTTGTCGCCCAGTTCGGTCAGCACTTCGCGGGTTTCGTCATCGAGCCACACCACGCCGAAATGTTTGTCGCCCTCGTCGAAGGTGAGCGAACGTTTCGATTCGGCATCCTTGCCTGCTTCGTGGATTTTGGCGGTAAGCCGTATTTGGGAGCCGAGTTCGGCCATGGCGGTCTCGACCGATACCGAAATCTTCACCGATTCGAGCTTGCACATTATGGGGTCGAGCTGTTTGGGATTGGTTTCGGTGTTGTGCGAACGTCCTATGCGGAATTCGCCGCTGGTGCCGCTGTATGTGGGCTGACCCTCTTCGTCCTCCCAGGCGAAGTCGGCCATGGGGATGTCGCTCGAACGGACGTCGATGCGATAGTCGCACTCCTTGCCTCCGCGCGTGAGGGGCAGCGCAAGCAGACTGTTTTTGATGTCGCCGTAGCGTGAGGTTTGCAGCACTTCGAAGTCGGGGTTTACGCGCACGATATCGACTATGAAGTCATCGGTCGCGGTGCCCTCTTCGCCGGCGCGTGTGCGCATGGGCGATTTTGCGAGTTGTTCGTGACCCGTGGAGGTTTCGACGTGTTCGCCGCTCCACTCTACGGAGATTCCGTTTTCGGCGAAGGTCACGTATCCGAGTTCGCCGTTTTCGCTCCCCGAGCCGTCCGAACCGCCGTTGGCAAGCTCTTCGGAGCTGCAGGCCGAAGCGGCTGCGGCACAGAGCATGGCGACCGTCAGGAGTTTGATTGTACGTATCATATAGTCAAGTTTTTTCATGGCAGCAATTTTTTATTTTGGGTCCACGTCGGGATTGAGTTCGAAATCGGGCGAGTCGTCGTCCTCGAAATCTATGTAGCCTGCGGGTTCCGTATCGAGTATGATTTTTATGCCGTCGTAGCCGTCGCCGTTGTTTTCGGTTCCGCCCACGCCTTCGGCATCGAAGCGGTAGGTGTATACGGTGCGCGGATTGATGTCGCCGGCGGGAACGGTTATCGCGATGTTATGCGTGCGGCCCTCGATGACTCCGGGAGCGGGGTCCTGAGTGCGCACCGTACCCTCGACCCTGAAGCCGAGCGGATTTATCCAGCAATATTCGGTCTGTTCGGTGAAGCCGTCGGCGCCGTAGCCGAACTGCATTTCGTAACCCGAATCGGTGTGCATGGCGAGTTTCGCTTCGGGGAAGTATCCGCGGAAGTTGTCGCTGAAGACGAATTTCACGGCCGAATTGACCACCTTGACCGTAACTTCGGCACGTGCTTCGCGACGTTTTTTCACGACTATGCCCTTGGTGCGGCCCTCGAAGCAGGGTTTGCCCGGGCCCTCTTCGGCTGCGATTACGGCATCGTCGAGGTATATCGACTCTTCGTCGGCGATTTCGTCGCCCCGGATGTCGGTGTGGCCGGCCGGGTGGCCGTCGCTGCCGCGCGAAACCAAACGGACGGTATAGGCTGCGGGCGTGAATGCATAGCGGCCCTGTTCGAGTTCGGTGCCCGCGCTTATGGCGTTGAACTCCTCCACCGAGGGGTATTCGGCATAGGGGCTGCCCTCCTCGAGCTCGACCGAACGGTCTTCGCAGGCCAACTGCACCGCCAAAGCGGTCTTCCAGTCGGGAGCGCTCCAGCCGTCGATGATTTCAGACAGCTCGATTCTGCGTTCCTCCATTTCGCCTGCGCGGGTCACGGCATCCACAAGCATTATGCGTATGCCGCCCTTGTCGCCCTCATCGGGAGTCGGTGCGCCGCCCTCTCCGTACTTCGAACAGGAGGCCAGCATCGCCGCAGCAGACAGTATCGCAAAGACTCTTTTCATATCGTTCAAAAAATCATTCATTGTTTCTTGAGGCCGCTATCGACACCTTCACATTGTCGAGATAGAGCCAGTAGTTGTGATAGTTTCCGGCGACAATACCGCTCGGTCTGTCTATATCCTGCTTGACATAGACCTCCCAAACGAATCGGCTTCGGGGATTGCAGTCGGGTGCGACGAGGGTCAGATAACTGCCTCTGTCGCCATTGAAATTGTCCGAGAGGAACCGGTCGATCGCAAATGCGGAGCTTCCGAGAGTGGTCTCCTTTCCGTTGTCGGTGCTTATGGCGCCGGAGCGTTCATGCGTGCCGACCGCAAAGTAGTGAGTAATGAATTCGTAACTGCTGTTTCTGTCGCGGTCCATCGAATAGTTGAACGAGATGTTCAGACTGACGGAGGCATCCTCCTTCAGATTCGCCATTGCCGGAGAGTCTATTCGTCCGCGATAGTTGCCCGCAACCATCGCAACAAAACCTGCATACTGCGAGCGGTTGAGTATTCGGACATAGCCGTCATCGGCCTTGTATGCGCCCACTCGCGCACCGCTCCAGTCCTTCAGACCGGCATCGTCGAGTTTATAGCCGTTGTTGCTGCCATAGTCGGCACTCGTACCCGAAAGAGCCAGGTTGTCATCATGATTCACTGTCTTCGCAAGAGAGTTGAAATCCTCCTCGAACAGATAGGGAACATGATCTATCGTATATTCGTTGCGGTCGTCCTCCCTGTAGGATTGAGCGGTTATCACGAACTTTCCGAGGTCTTCGGCATAGGGAGGCAGCAGTGCGTGTTCCGACTCGTATAGGGGCTGAAGATCGATTTGTCCCGCCGTCTCGAGTATTTCGGAGAGTTCCTGCGTGCGGAACGACACACGGAAACGGCCTTCGGCATCGGCTGCAATCTTCTTCACGCCGTTGTCGTCGATGCGGTCGGCCGACTGCAGTCCCTCGGGCAGGGTGAGATTCAGACTCTGCACATCCTCGCCCAGCCGCGACAGATCTTTGACGGCGTAGTCGAACCACGTAACGCTGAATCCGCGTTTGATACCCAATTTTACGGGCGTTATGTGCGCGCGCTCGAGACGGCCGAAGCTGCCTGCCGAAGCCACGCTGGGGTCGCTCTGATACTTCTCGTTCTCGCCTCCGAATGCGGTGAACTTGACGTCGCCCGTACTCATGTCGGCCGGAGCCACGAACACCCAGAAGGGTTTGTCCTCCTCGAAGGGGTTCTCATCGTCGAAAATCACATCCACGAAGTTGTTTTCGGGGACGTTGAGCAGTTGGCCCGTGGCGGCCGAGAAGGTAAGAGTGCCGGTTACGGGCTGCGGAAACTCGATGCGTATGCGTGTGACCTTCACATCGCTGCCCAAACGGCGTGCAAAGAGATTGCTTCCCGAGGGGACCGTAATTTTGAGGGCATGGGTTTCGTGACGGAACGCCAGTTCCATTCCGGTGTTGAAGCGGTCGCGTACCAAAGCCGCACTGCGGTCGGCCTGAGCCGTCATTATGTCGCAGCTGCCGTCGTAGATGCCCGTCTGTGACGAAGAGAGCGTATAGGTGAGCGTGTTGGCCTCGCGGTCCGCGTTGTCGGTATAGGGATAGAATGCACGATAGGAGTATTCGCCCGAATCCATTTTGGGGACGTCGTGGCTGGCGAAATAGATGCGTCCCTCTTCGTGGGGGAATCGTCCTTCGCGATAGGTGAAGCGCATATTTTCGTACTCGTCGGCTTCGGTTGCGCCCGAGGCCCACAATCCGAACGAATCGCCGTCGCTCCAGCGCAGGGTAACCGCACCGCCCGCACGGTCGTCGTCGCTCTCGACCAGAACGCGCGATGCCGCGGTCGCCGGCGCAAGTTCCGAAACGGCTATTACGACCTCGCCTCCCTCCGTCGGGGCGGGAAGGTCGTCCGCATCGCCGGCAAAAGAGTCGGAGCATGACGGCAGCAACGCCGCACACACCACGGCCGCCGCCGCACGTCGCAGAATATGTTCAACAATCGACATATCGATAATCGTTTTTGTCATCTTAACATTCTGTTACAAGATGTTGCAAAAGTAGCTCTATTTTCAACCAATCGAAATTTTTTTCAACGAACGCCCCTTTTTTATCAACGAAACCCCGCAAAATAACAGCGAACACCCTCCGCGAAACCCCTGTTAAAATGCAAAAACAGGGGTCGTCGCACCGATTGCCGCCGCGAAAGTTTGCGGTTTCGGTTAAGAATGGTTACATTTGCATACGGACTTATTCACATACCGAACATGGAACTTAAAGAGATTCTCGCCGCACGACGCAGCACCCGCAAATTCAGCGGCCGGACAGTACCCGCCGAGGTCAGGGAACGTCTGCTCGCGGCGGCATTCACCGCACCGTCGGCACGCAACTCCCGCTCGACCCGCATCATGACGGTCGAAGACAGACAGATACTCGAACGCATGGCCCGAATGCGCGATTACGGCTCGGCATTCCTCAAAGATGCACCCATAGCCTTCGTCGTCGCAGGCGACCCGTCGGCTTCGGGACTCTGGCGCGAAAACGCCTCGATTGCCGCAACCATACTCCAGCTCGCCGCCGTGGACGAAGGACTCGCCTCGTGCTGGATTCACGTCGAAGGACGTCCGCAGATTCAGGACCGCCCCGACGGAGCAAAGGCCGCAGAACTGCTGCGCGAACTGCTGCCGCTGCCCCGCGAATGGGAGGTTCTCTGCGTGGTGGCCGCCGGATACTCCGATTTCCACCCCGCACCGCTGCCCCCTTACGACCCCGAAAAAGATATAATAAGGGTCCCCTGAAAATACCCGCAAACGATTCAAAACGATATCCACGCAATGAACCAAAAACAGACTACCGTAGCTCTCATCTACGATTTCGACGGAACACTCGCTCCGGGCAATATGCAGGAGTACGATTTCATCCCCGCCGTGGGCAAAAGCAACAAAGAGTTCTGGAGCGAAGCCAATTCGCTGGCCGAACGCCAGGATGCCGACAGCATACTCACCTACATGGCCAAAATGATTCAGGAGGCCAAATCCAAAGACCTCTCGCTGCGGCGCGAAGCCTTCCGCGAATCGGGACGCAACATCCGACTCTACAAAGGCGTGCGTGAATGGTTCGCGCGCATCAACGACTATGCACGCTCGCGCAACATCGACATCGTGCATTACATCAATTCGTCGGGTCTGAAAGAGATTATCGAAGGCACCGAAATCGCTCACGAATTCCGTAAAATCTACGCCTGCACATTCCTCTACGACATCGACGGCATCGCCTACTGGCCCGGCGTGGCGGTGAACTACACCAACAAAACCCAATTCATATTCAAAATAAACAAAGGTGTGGAATCGGTCTTCGACAGCACGCAGGTCAATAAATTCATACCCGAAAACGAACGACCCGTACCCTTCAAAAACATGATTTACGTGGGCGACGGCACCACCGACATCCCCTGTATGCGTTTGGTGAAGAACTTCGGAGGTCACTCCATAGCGGTCTACAACCCCGAAGAGAAGGGCGCACGCAAGGATATGGGAGCGCTCATCCGCGACAACCGCGTCAGCTACGTATGCGCCGCCGACTACTCCGAAGGCTCCGAAATCGACACCGTGGTGAAGACCGTAATCGACAAAATAGCCATCGATTCGCGACTCGATTCGCTCGCCGTCTCGAAATAGAAGAAAACCTCATATAAATCTGCATAAGTATGAAGAATTTATTGAAAAAAACGGTTCTGGCCGCCGTGCTTCTCGCTGCGGGAATCGGTACGGCAGCCGCCCGACAGCCCGAAGTCACGGGATGCGAAACGGCCATCATCCTGACCCGTCCCGCATTCGAACCGCAGCACGAATTCCGACTCTCGGCCGGCGCATATCCCATTATCACCGACTACGGACATCTGCACGACTACTTCTCGCGCGACCGCTTCGTCCATCGCCGCTCGGCAATGATGACCGCCGGCGCATGGACCCTCTCCTACGGCTACCGCATCAAAAAATGGATAGATTTAAGCGCGGCTTTCACCTACTACGGCGAATATGCAGTCGCATACAGCAACTACGACAACAGCCGCCTCTTCCGCGACAACCGTCACTGCTATGCACTCATGCCCGTGGCCCGATTCACATGGCTCAACACCCGCTGGGTAAGGCTCTACTCGACCCTCGGAATAGGCGTCCTCTTCGACACGCAGCGTCGCGACAACGGACTCTCCATGGCTTCGGTTTCGGGTCAGTTCGTGCCCGCAGGCATCGCCGTCGGCAAATCGTTCTTCGGATTCGCCGAACTCGGCATCGGAACGCAAGGATGTCTGCTCCTCGGTTTAGGTTACAAGTTCAACAACAAATGCTCCTCGAAATGAAACGCATACTCTCCAAAACAGCCCTCGCGGCAATTATGATATTCTTCGGCTGCGGCTGTCAGATAGCTCAGGAACAGGATTTCGAACCCACGATGCTGGGTTATGAACTCACCAACGACTTCGCCCGCAACGTGCTGTCGAAATACAATCGGCTCTTCGTGCTGCAGCACTTCAACGAATGGCTCTCGGAACAGAACGCCGAGGCTCGGGAAGAGATTCACGACAAATGGTTCTACTCCTCGCGCATCGTCGAACGGAAAACCGATGAATGGCACATCATAACCCCCTACGAGGAGATGGTAATCCTCACCGGCGGCAAGATGTTCGACCAGGACGACACCCAATGGCGGTACTACTACTCCGACGGCATATACGACGAGAGCGATCTGCCTTCGTTCACCCGCACCGGCAGCGGCGAAAACGAAGGTTATCTGCTGTATGTGCCCTCCTGCGGCGGCGAACAGGCTTTCGAACTTGCGCTCACCCTCTCGGAGTACGACAGCATCGACGGCGGCAACCATACCAAGGTCTTGCGCATAACCGCCGAAGGCGATGGCACTGCAGAGCAGCCGTGGTACTGTTCGGGCATCGGTGACGACCCCATATTGTTCACCATTCTCGAGCCGCTCGTCTACGACTACGGCACTCACAGCTTCACTTCGGGACGAATACGTTTCGACCTGACCGTGGACGGCACGGCGCGCCGCCCCGAAGTCGAATTCGACAAGAACAACGGCTTTACGGTCTGCGACGGCCCCGACAACCGATATTCGCAGCACTATAACATCAATCTCTACAACAACTACTACTTCTACGAATAGATTGCGATGACCGAGATTATTTTCGCGACCAACAACGCACACAAACTTTCGGAGGTGCAGGCCGTGCTGGGCGAGGGATTCCGACTGCTCACTCCGCGCGAATGCGGAATCTGCGAGGATATACCCGAAACGCAACCCTCGCTCGAGGGCAATGCCTCGCAAAAGGCGCACTTCATCTACGACCGCACCGGACGCAATTGTTTTGCCGACGATACGGGACTGGAGGTCTATGCTCTGGACGGCGCTCCGGGGGTTCATTCGGCCCGCTACGCCACCGACGGACACGACTTCGAAGCAAACAACCGTCTGCTGCTCAAGAATATGGAGGGCATCACCGACCGTCGGGCGCGTTTCCGCACCGTGATTTCGCTCATTCTCGACGGTCGCGAATATCTCTTCGAGGGCCGCGTCGAGGGCCGCATCGCCGAGGAGCCTTCGGGAGCGGAGGGTTTCGGTTACGACCCGCTGTTCATCCCCGACGGTTATTCGAAGAGTTTCGCCGAGATGTCGGCCGAAGAGAAGAACGAAATTTCGCATCGCGGACGTGCGGTCCGCAAACTGGTTGAATTTCTCCGCGGATGAAACTGACTTTTCTCGGGACCGGAACGTCGCAGGGTGTTCCCGTAATAGGTTGCGGCTGTGCGGTTTGCAAATCCGCCGATGCCCGCGACAAGCGTCTGCGCACCTCGGCCATGGTCGAGACCGACGGGGGCGTGCGTCTGATAATAGATGCGGGTCCCGACTTCCGTCAGCAGATGATGCGTCAGGGGGTTCGCGGCACCGATGCCATTCTGCTCACGCACTGCCACATCGACCACATCGGAGGCATCGACGACGTGCGGGCCTTCAATTTTGTCGATTATCCCGAGATTCACACCGTCCACATCTACGCCGCCGGCCATACCGTTCCGGCTGTTCAGAAGTTTTTCGACTACGCTTTCGAGGAGAACCGCTATCGCGGAGTGCCGGTCATAGAGATGCATACGGTGGATGTTTCGCGTCCGTTCGAGGTCAAGGGGGTCGAAATCATACCCTTTGCCGGCCGGCATTCGCGCTTCGAGGTGACGGGCTACCGCATCGGCGCTCTGGCCTACATGACCGACTTCAAGGAGATAGAGGATTCGGAACTGGCGAAAATCGAAGGTGTAGATGTGCTGGTCATAAATGCCTTGCGTCCGCGTCCGCACGACTCTCACTTCAGCATCGGCGAGGCGCTCGAAATAATCGCGAGAGTGGCTCCGAAAAGGGCTTTTCTCACCCATATGTCGCACGAAGCGGGTCTGCATTCCGAAAGTGCGGCCATGCTGCCCGGGAATGTGCAGTTCGCATATGATACGTTGGAAATTGAAATATAAAGAATAACATTATGAAAAGAACACTTAAAGACAAAGTCGTAGTTATAACGGGAGCTTCGTCGGGCATAGGCCGTGCGATGGCCGAGGTATACGCTTCGGAGGGAGCGAAGGTGGTGCTTGCCGCCCGCAATGCCGGTCAGCTCGAGGAGATAACCTCGGCGATAACGGCCGCCGGAGGCAGTGCCGTATGGTGTCAGACCGACGTGGTGAGCGAGGATGAGTGCCGCCGTCTGACAGAGACTGCGGTGGAGGCATTCGGAGGCATCGACGTCATGATTTGCAATGCCGGCATCTCGATGCGTGCCCTGTTCGACGATGTGGACCTCAAGGTTCTGCACCGACTTATGGATGTGAACTTCTGGGGCACGGTGAACTGCACCAAATATGCGTTGCCGTGGCTGCAGAAGTCGCACGGTTCGTTGGTGGGCATTTCGTCGGTGGCGGGTCTGCACGGATTGCCGGGCCGCACGGGATATTCGGCTTCGAAGTTCGCCATGACGGGATTTCTGGAGACCGTCCGCATCGAAAATCTCAAGAAGGGTCTGCACGTGATGGTGGCCTGTCCCGGATTCACGGCTTCGAACGTTCGTTTTGCGGCTCTCACGGCCGACGGCTCGCAGCAGGGAGCGACTCCCCGCAAGGAGGAGAAGATGATGACCCCCGAAGAGGTCGCACGCATCGTCGAACGCGGAATCCTGCGACGCAAGCGTCTGTGTCTGATGGAGGCCGAAGGACGCGCCACCCACTTCGTGAAGAAGTTCGCACCGGCATTCCTCGACAGGATGTTCTACCTCGTCATGTCGCGCGAACCCGACAGTCCGTTCAAATAGGCGGCTGATACGGACCGCTTCTCTCTCTCCCGTCGCGCAGACTCTTTGTCGGCGGCCGTCAGAATACCACCCTCACGCCCAACTGCATATGCCAGCGTGAAAGAATGTCGTTTTTGGCCGCTTCGGCAGCCGCGAATCGGTATACGGGGGTCTTTCCGTCGTCGTCGAGAGTCACCGTCACGGGCGTAAGACGCGAGTTGGAGACCGTATAGACCGCACCCCAGTCTCTCGCTATCAGATTCCCCATATTGACCACATCGAGCGTAATCTGCAATTTGCGCGAAGTGTGCGCCCCGAAGTAGAAATCCTGTGCCAGGTGCATATCCAGACGGTGTTCGAGGGGCGTGCGCATCGAGTTGCGTTCGGCGAAGCCGCCGCGGTGCGAACGCAGATAACGGTCGCCCTCGATAAAGTCGTTCCACGCCCGACGCGAATCGGCATCGGCGAACTTCATGCTCTGCATATCCTCCTCGGTGGGGATGTACATCAGCGTATTGCCGTAGGTGCCGTCGCCGTTGATGTCCGTTCCCGTATCGGCAAAACAGAGCGAGTAGGACTGCCCCGACGACATACGGTAGACGAGCGAAACCGTCGTGCCGAATATGCGCGCATAACGCTTCGAATAGGAGATGCGGGCGAGGAGTCGGTGCGGGGAGTCGAAGACCGAACGGCTCAAAGCGGGTTTGTCGGCATCGACGGCGTAGGTGCGGGTCCAGTTCGAAGCCTGCGCCGACGAAGTGGCATCCGAAACGGAGTATACGTGCCCGAATGTGTAGTAAGCCCCCACTTCGAGTCCGAACGCGAACGAACGCTCCACCGAAGCCGTTACCGAATAGGAGTATCCGCGCGAAGTGTTGGTCGTGTAGTAGACGGCCGCATAGTCGGGATGCACCTTGTAGCGCACCGCCGAAGGAGCGTTTTCACCCGCAGGCGTGAATCGCTCGCCGCTGTCGGAGAGACTCAGATTGCGGAACGTGACATTGTTCACCGTCTTGCCGTAAAGAGCCTCCAAACCGACCCTCCAGCCGTTGCCGAAGGTGTGTTCCACCGCAAGGTCGGCACGGAAAAGCTGCGGATAGCGGAATTTGCCGTCGAGAACCTGCACCGAAGGGTTGATTGTCGAGTAGTCGGGCAGCTGCGGCGTCGGCGAGAAAGGCTGTGCCGTCACTCCGTTGCCGCCGGTCAGCACCACTCCCTTCTGCTCCACTCCCGTATTGGAAAAGTTGTTCACAATCCACACGAAAGGCACCCGGCCCGTGAAGAGTCCCGCACCTCCGCGCACCAGCGTCCGATGTTGAGAATCGGCATACCAGCGGAACCCGACACGCGGCGACCACAGCACCTGCGTATGCGGCACGCGGCCCGTAACCGCACCGTGTTCGGCGGCTATGGAGCTGCCGTTGAACTTTTCGTTCACGGTGGGGGAGTCGAAAATCACAGGCACATCCACGCGCAGACCGTATGTGAGCGAGAATCGCTCCGAGGGGTCCCATTTGTCCTGCGCATAGATGCCCGTCTGCAGAGCGTTCAGTGTCGGACCCCACGTGGCCGAACCCGTGACGGAGGTGTCGGTGTAGTTGTATTCGTACTTCGAAGCCATGTCGTTCTCGAAATCCTCGAGCGAAGCGTAGGTGTACGAACCGAGCGAATTGGCCACATAGACCACGTGCGAACGGTAGTATTCGTTGTGGATTCCGAATGTGAGGGTGTGCCGTCCCGCATAGAGGGTGAAGTTGTCGGTGACGGTGAGGGTGTGCTGGTCGAGGGAATTGGCTCCCGCATAGCGGTCGGTGCCGATGCTCGCCGTGGCATTTCTGCCGCCGAGACCCGCAATCGAAACGAAAGGCAGCAGACGTTCGGTGTCGCGTCCGTCGGTGACGAACGAGTAACCGGCACGCAGTTCGTTGTGCATCGCGTCGCCGATGCGGGTGTTAAGCTCCGCTCCGACGGTGTGGGAGCTGCTCACCGAAGTGTAGCCCGTACCCCCGAACATGAATGCCGTCGGCGAATTGGAGTATTCGTCCTTGCGTCCGTCGATGAAGTTGTACCGCGCCGAAAGAGTGTTGCGGCTGTCGATATTCCAGTCTAAACGCGCGATGAGCGAACCGGCTGTGCGGTCGATGTTGCGCGGACCGTAACCTCCGCCGTCATAACCCGTAAGTTGTTTGTATCGTGCGGCTATGCGGTCGGCTTCGGCTGCGGTTATCGCTCCGCCGGCCCCGGGATGATACGACGAAGGATAGCGTTCGAGCGCAAATTCGCCGTTCACGAAGAAGAAGAGCTTGTCGCGCAGGACGGCTCCGCCTAAAGTGGCTCCGGCTATCTGGGTATACTGTTCGGAGAGCTTTTCGCGATTGGCGACGCCGCGACCCGGAGTCGTGCCGTAAAAATTGCGGTCGTTGTAGTAGAAGTAGGCCGAACCGGCAAAGTCATTGGTTCCCGATTTGGTTACCGCATCGATGCTTCCGCCCGTAAATCCTCCGCGGCGCACATCGAACGGAGCCACCGACACAGCAATCTGTTCGAGAGCGTCGAGCGGTACGGGATTGGCCGAAGTGAGACCCGCATTGGTGCCTGTCGAGGTGAGTCCGTACATATCGTTGGCCGGCAGACCGTCGATGTTGAACGAATTGTAACGGTTGTTCTGTCCGCCGAACGAAATGCCGCCCGTTTTGGCCGGCGAAGCCAGCGGCGAGAGTGCGGTTATGTCGTCGATATTGCGGCTTACTGTGGGTATGCGTGCGATATCTTCGGCCGAGAAATTAGTGGCCGCACCCGTTTTGGCATTGTCGAATATGCGGTCCGAGGATACCGACACCGTAACGGCTTCGAGAGCGTTGTCGGCTTCGAGTACGGGCCGCAGTTCGAGCGGAGTTCCGAGGTCGAGCATCACGTTGCGGATTTCGAGAGTCCGGAATCCGATGTATGAAATTTCGACGGTGTAGGGTCCGCCGGTGCGCATACCCTGAATGGTAAAGCGTCCGTTGCTGTCGGCGGCCACTCCGTATCGGCTGCCCGAAGGAGTGTGTGTGGCTATTATGGCGGCGCCGGCCAGCGGATTGCGTTCGTTGTCGGTGACGGTGCCGCTCATCGACGAGGTTGTGATTTGCGCCGGCAGGAGTGAAGGTGCGAATATTGCAGCCGACAACAACAGAAGTGCAAAAAATCTTTTCATAATAATTAGATACAATTAAAAGCAATTATCAATTTTAATGTACCAAGTTTACGGAGAGTTTTACGAAATATCTTTTTTCTCATATTTACATTCCCTCCCCTCTCCCCTCCCTTTGGGAAAGGGAGGGGTATCATGGCGGTGATGTTAAACGTAGTGCATTAAAGTATATAATTGCGTAATTAAAAATGCCGCGAAACAGACTTCGCGGCAGAGATTTTTTGCGACCTTCTCAAAGCAATCGGCTGTATGGTCGGACGGTCGCATCGATAATGCGTTCCGAATGCCGACGCTCATTGCAGAGTGCAAGGTCATCAATTCTTCTTCCATCCGGACTTTAACCGTCGGTATCGGAATTTCACCGATTCAGTCGTTGGCACGTAGGCTTCCGAGTCGTGGACTGTCACCACCGGTAGGGAATTTCACCCTGCCCCGAAGAGTATTTCGCTGCAAAGATATATATTTTTCTCAAAAACAAAAAAACGAAAATTTTTTCTTTTGTCCTTTGCGACCTTTTTTCTTTTTTCGCACCTTTTGGCCGCAAAAGGTGCTACCAAAACTCTCCGCAAGGCGAACCGACGCCAAACCGAGGGTTTTGTTTTTTTATGTCGCTTTTGACCGCAAAAGCGACGCAAAACTCTCCGCAAGGCGGATTCTTCGGGAGTGTTCGATTGTTGAACGGCGAGG
>JAFLRS010000149.1 GCA_022511355.1 Alistipes sp. | reverse complement strand
TGTCATTTTTAATATATGCTTGTCATTTTATATTATAATAGATGAATTGCTGCTGATTCCTAAATTTTGTCAATCAGCAATTTATCCGTAACTTTATCGAAAATTAACAAAACTCTACAATGGCCAAACGTGAGTCCATATCCATAACAGACCTTGCCAACGGATTCGGCGCCTACCTCAAAGAGCAGCTGCAGGAGGAGGGTGCAACTTATATCGAAGATATACGCAACAACCTGAACACTCAGGTTCCGCTCAGCGAGTTTCGGGTGCGCATCACCTACACGAAAAATTTCAGGGCGAAATCCGAGCCCAACCGCGAGCAGGTCATTACGCTGGCAGAGTTGTACGATTTTCATCGCACGGGCCGCTTCGGCGATTATAACATCTGTCCGCCCGACACCTCCTATACTACGCTCAAAGCACGCAAGAACAATCTTCCGAACACCTATGTTACGGGAGTCGGCATTCGTCCGCTGCAAAATGACATCACCCAATGGAACGGCAGTATGGTCATCGACGCCGATATTCGCTCGGCGATTTTCAAGAAGATAGGTTTAGACCCTAAAAATATCGACAATGCGGATAATGCCCGCTTTGCCGAGGTGCTGACGGCGTACAGAAAAGAGCTGCACGTGCGGCTATGCAAGTACCCCTGGTATCTGTGGTCGACATTCTCCTCGACTTTCGGTGGGGTGCACATAAGAACCAAGACGGGTATCAACAATCTGGTGGATGCCTTTCAGGGTTATCTGCAAACCATCTATCCCAACCGCACCACCACGCATGTCTGCGCGCAAATGCTGTTCCACATTAATGCACTGCACAAGTGGGTGCTCTGTTACGACGAGATGCTGGCTGCGGCCCGAATATTCAACGATGCCTACAATATGGGGGATGATTACAGCTGGGTTGCCGAGGCGCTGGATGCAAGCGGTCTTCGATTCACGCAGGGTATGTGCGTGATGTACGACCCCGCGCTTGAACTTAACCCCGGTTTCAAGGAGATGCCCCTGCTGCTCGACCTGATGGAAGAGCCCTTTTCATCGGATGCGCCGCTTGTCAAAACCGGCGTGCTCAAACCCTTCCTCAGCAACGCCAATCCGCTCAAATACGCGCCGAAAGAGGCGGAGGGAGCGACAGGCAGCGCTTCGGTTAAGAAGTTGTCGGAGGAGGAGCGCAGCGAAATGGAACGCATCGTCTCGGAGTTGGAGGGTATCGACCTCGAAACATTTCGTGAGGCCGAACGCGAGTGCGACCGGCTGGGATATGCGCGCAACGAACTCTACTGGCGTGTGGTGAACTACCTCTATGCGGAGTTTACGGGCGGCGACAAGGAGCTGACGCTGAATATAAGCCTTGCGCTGTTCGACCCGCAGTCGCACCACAGCAACCGCGAACAGATAGCGAAGAAAATCGAGAGCTTCGAGAAAAATCCGCTGAAAGTAAACAGCCGGATTCGTTCGCTGATGACGCAGGTTCTCTACGAGCGTATCTGGCGTCGGGGAGTCGAGAGCGACCGCAAAATGTTCGAGATAGACTTTGACGAGCAGAACACATACCGCCTCAAGGAGAACGAGTATGTCGGCGACTATATCCACCGTATCGACGAGCGGCTTGCTCCGGGGCAGAGTTTGCTGCTGGTGAGCGGCACGGGAACCGGCAAGACCGAAGGCATCCTGCATCTGGTTTTCGACATCAAAGATATCGGCAAAGATACGCTGATGGGCGGCCGTCAGCTAATTTACAAGCGAACCCGAAAGAAGATGCTCATCATCGAGCCGCTTATCTCCATCGTGCAGTCCAAATTCAGCCACATCCCCGGGGAGCTGGTACAGCTGGTCTATGGAACCAACGAAGACAGGGATAAAAACATTCCGCTCTGCGTGGCGGTCATCGACAAGGTGATTTCATCCATCAGTCTGGGCACATACGACAACCCCCGTTTCGACTATATCGTGGTCGATGAGTCGCACCTGCTCACCATGAGCGAATACCGCCAGAAGTGCGGCCTGCTGCTGGACTTCCTCACCACACAGCACACCCGCTCGAAGGTGATCTACATGACCGGCACGCCGCTGGTCGAGCGCAAATTCCTGCCCGAAAACACGCTCTGCGTAAAACTCGACAAACCCTCTGCCAATAACAAGCTGGTAAACATCCACACCAAGTATGTCAGTCCGCTCGAACAGATGAAACAGGCCATCGCCAAGCGTATCGAGGAGGGAAAGAAGGTCATCTGCATCATCCGCAACAAGAATCAGATACGCGGTATCCAAAGCCGGGTAGAAGAGCTCCTGCAACGGGAGATAAAGTCCGACAAGTTTTTCAGCGATGCCCGCGACACGCCGCTGGCGCACAATATCATCGGCAACAAGCGTCTGGGCGATGTGGAGCTCGCCTTCGTAACCTCCGTATTCTCGTGCGGCGTGGATATCGAAAGGGAACATGATGTGGTGATATACACGTATCAGGAGTTGAACGGCATCGAGGTAGACCAGTATGCCAACCGCCTGCGCAAGACCGATATCAAGTTCAACGTTTACGGCAGGTACCGCAATATGCGTTACCGCAGCCTCGACCGCTACCTCGTACCCGCATCGAACGACAACATCGACGTGGTGCTGCCGATGCTCAACGGCTCCGAACAGGAGCGGCACACCGCCGAAGCGATGCTTGCACACGAGCCGATTCCCTATTTGGTCAAAGACCAGTTCGACCGCTATACGATTAACGACACCCTGCTGGAACTGCACAAGTATTACCAGGCGTGGGACGGTTGGAGCAGTCAATGGCAGGTGTGCGCCCAGTATCTGCGCGGCTTGGGCTATACGGTCGATATCGACCCTCGCACCTCCGTGCGTTTGGAGCGGGAGTTGGACATGAAGGAGGTGCACCGTATCCGGACCAAGCACCGCAACGAGCAGTATCGCCGCTTTATGAAAATTTGGAC
>JAFLRS010000148.1 GCA_022511355.1 Alistipes sp. | reverse complement strand
ACTTCCGCATTACACATCACAAAGATATACATTTTTTAACAAATAACCGCAATCCGACGGCGAAACTTCTGCGCAACTGCCCCCCCCCTCAAAAAAACAATATACATGAAGATAATGCAACATTCTGAAAATTTGATTGGCAAATATGAAAATTTTACTATTTTTGCAATCGTAAAACAATAAACTAATATTTCCGTAATTATGAATTGGTATCTTAACTGTCTCAAACTGCATTATGCAGATTTCAAAGGCCGCGCACGTCGTGCGGAGTTCTGGAATTTCGTGCTTTACAACTTTATTGCATCTTTCGTAATCGGACTTGTCGCAACCTTGATTAAACTCCCGCTCCTCGCCAGCCTCTACGGATTGGCTGTATTGGTTCCGGGTCTCGCAGTAGGCGCGCGTCGTCTGCACGACATCGGCAAGAGCGGATTGTTCCTCCTCGTAGGTCTTATCCCCGTTATCGGCACGATTTGGCTTATCATCCTTTTCTGCCAGGACAGCCTGCCCGGTGCTAACCAGTGGGGCAACAATCCCAAAGAGTAAATCGCTTCGATTTATAACAAAACAACAAAGAGCGGAATTTTGTTCCGCTCTTTATTGTTAGTCCATCTTCAGCACGGCAAGGAATGCCGATTGCGGAACCTGAACCTGACCTATCTGACGCATACGCTTCTTGCCGGCTTTCTGTTTCTCCAGCAGTTTGCGTTTGCGCGTGATATCGCCGCCATAGCATTTCGCCGTAACATCCTTGCGGACGGCCTTCACCGTCTCGCGGGCGATAATCTTCGCTCCGATAGCCGCCTGAATCGCTATGTCGAACTGCTGACGCGGTATCAACTCCTTAAGTTTTTCGCACATCTTGCGGCCGAAATCATAGGCATGGTCGGCATAAATCAACGACGACAACGCATCCACCGACTCGCCGTTAAGCAGAATATCCAACTTCGCAAGCTTGCTGATTTGATACCCCGTGCGGTGGTAGTCGAACGAAGCATAGCCTTTCGAAATACTCTTCAGCTTGTCATAAAAGTCGAAAACAATCTCCGACAACGGCATCTCGAAATTGACCTCCACGCGGTCCTGCGTAATGAAAGTCTGATTCTTCATCACTCCGCGCTTGTCGATGCAGAGTTTTATCACATTGCCCAGAAATTCGGTCTTCGTAATGACCTGCGCCAAAATGTACGGCTCTTCTATCTTCGCAATCTTGGTGACCTCGGGCAGTCCCGACGGATTGTGAACCTCTAGCACATCGCCCTGCGTGGTCGTAATGCGGTACGACACGTTGGGGACGGTGGTGATGACATCCATGTCGAATTCGCGATAGAGGCGCTCCTGTATAATCTCCATATGCAGCAGGCCGAGGAATCCGCATCGGAATCCGAATCCCAATGCCAGCGAACTTTCCGGCTCGAAGGTCAGCGAGGCATCGTTAAGCTGCAATTTCTCCAAAGAGGTGCGCAAATCCTCGTAGCGGTCGGCCTCGACGGGATATACGCCCGCAAAGACCATCGGCTTCACATCCTCGAAGCCCGCAATGGCTTCGGTGCAGGGATTCGCCACCGAGGTGATGGTGTCGCCCACCTTCACGTCGGCCGAAGTCTTGATGCCGGAGCATATATAGCCCACATCGCCCGCACGCAGAACCTCTCGCGGCTGCATCTTCATCTTCAGCACGCCTATCTCGTCGGCATCATACTCGCTGCCCGTATTGAAAAACTTTACATCTTCGCCCTTGCGTATCGAACCGTTGAAAATGCGGTAATATGCAATGATTCCACGGAACGGATTGAATACCGAATCGAAAATCAGAGCCTGCAACGGCGCATCATCGTCGCCCTTCGGCGCAGGAATGCGGTTTACAATAGCCTCGAGAACCGTATCGACTCCCGCTCCCGTCTTGCCCGATGCACACAATATGTCATCGTGGTCGCAACCCAACAAATCGACGACCTGATCCTTAACCTCGTCGATCATCGCCGAATCCATATCGATTTTGTTCAGCACGGGAATAATCTCCAAATCGTTGCCCAAAGCAAGATACAGATTCGAAATGGTCTGGGCCTGTATGCCCTGCGTCGCATCGACAACCAACAGCGCACCTTCGCACGAAGCAATGGCCCGCGACACCTCATATGAAAAATCGACGTGTCCCGGAGTGTCGATAAGATTCAGTATATACTGCTGACCGTCGGCCGCCGTATACTCCATCTGAATGGCGTGGCTCTTGATGGTTATGCCTTTCTCGCGTTCGAGGTCCATATCGTCGAGTACCTGCGACTGCATCTCACGCTGATTCAGCGTGTGGGTCATCTCCAACAACCGGTCGGCCAGCGTCGATTTGCCGTGGTCGATATGAGCTATTATGCAAAAATTCCTGATGTTTTTCATACGTGACGCAAAGATACAACTTTTTGGAGAAAAATCGCTATATCTGTATTGCTGTTCCGCAACGGACAGCAGACATACAAATAAAAAAGGTACATGAAAAAGTTCATGTACCTCTTTGTGACTTATAAGACACCTACCACATAGGTTTGAATGCGGCGGATTTTTTCAGCAATTTGTTTACGCATCCGTGCATATCGGTATTGGCTTCGGTGTCGAGCTTGAGAATCGGAGCACCTGCATTGAGGTCTATTTCGCGCAGGTCGATATTGAATACCGAGAATTGGGTGGTAAATCCGAAATAGTATATCAGATTTCCGGCATCGGCAACGCTTTTCCACTGTGTGGAGGAGAGATTGGGAGCATCGGGGAGTTCGTATCCGAGGGGTACGGAGACATTGGCGAGTACGCTCAGAACTTCGGCTGCGGCGCGTTTGTGGTCCACGTTGGCGGGTACGTGGTCGATGAAGAACGATGCGCGCACGAATCGGTCCGGACTGCGGACCGTGCCGGGCAGCATATTTTTGCCGCCTATCTGCTGCCAGTAGCTGTTTATGGCGAGCATCTGTTCGAACGGCGGGTCGTTGGTGAG
>JAFLRS010000147.1 GCA_022511355.1 Alistipes sp. | reverse complement strand
TTCCGATTGGCGGAGTACATCCGTCGGATGAGAAAAAATGGAGCAAGTCGAGTGCGATAGAGACGATGCCGCTGCCTGCAGTGGTGACGATTCCTCTGGGTCAGCACATCGGAGCGCCTGCCACGGCCAAGGTCGCAAAGGGCGACAAGGTGCTGGCGGGTCAGCTCATCGCCGAAGCGACGGGCTTTATGTCGGCCAACATTCATGCACCCGTTTCGGGTACGGTGAAGTCGGTGGATATGGTGCCGAATGCACAGGGCTTGCGTCAGATGATGATTACAATCGAACGCGAAGGCGACGAGTGGGTCGATACGGTCGATCTCTCGCCCGAACTCAAAAAGGAGTGTACGCTGACTCCGGCCGAGATTATCGAAAAGATTAAGGCTGCCGGCATCGTGGGTATGGGAGGCGCGACTTTCCCCACGCACGTGAAGCTGTCGGTGCCTCCGGGCAAAAAGGCCGAATTCCTGATAATCAACGGTGTGGAGTGCGAACCCTATCTTACTTCGGACTACCGCACGATGCTCGAATACGGCGACCGTCTGCTGGCGGGCGTCACTATTCTGATGCGTGCGCTTGAAGTCGGGAAGGCCATCGTGGGTGTCGAGAACAATAAACCCGATGCCATTGCGCATCTGCGCAATCTGGCTGCCGGATACGAAGGCGTGGAGATAGTTCCGCTCAAGACTCGTTATCCGCAGGGCGGCGAAAAACAGCTCATTGCGGCCGTTACGGGTCGTCAGGTTCCGCCTCCTCCGGGTCTGCCCATCGATGTGGGTGCGGTGGTGTGCAACGCCTCGACCACGGTTGCGGTTTACGACGCCGTGCAGAAGAACAAACCTTTGGTGGAGCGTGTGGTTACGGTGACGGGCAAGCAGATTGCTTCGCCCAAGAACCTGCTTACGCGCATGGGTACTCCGATTTCGTCGCTCATCGAGGCTGCGGGCGGACTCCCCGAGGGTGACGTGAAGGTTCTCAACGGCGGTCCCATGATGGGTCGTGCGATGGTGAATCTCGATTCGCCCGTAACGAAAGGGTGTTCGGGCATCACGGTAATCAGCGGCAGCGAGGCCCGACGCGTGGCCGAAACCGATTGCATCAAGTGTGCGAAGTGCGTTTCGGTGTGTCCGATGGGTCTGGAGCCTTATCTGCTCTCGAAGGTTTCGAAGAAGAAGAACTGGGAGGCTGCCGAAGCCGGTCATGTAACCGATTGCATCGAGTGCGGTTCGTGTCAGTACACCTGTCCTGCGGGCATTCCTCTGCTCGATTATGTAAGACTGGGCAAGCAGACCGTGATGGGTATCATCCGCGCCCGAGCCGCAAAAAAGTAAGTAAATAAAAAACAGTAAAGATATGGCAAACAAATTTTTCGTCTCGCCGTCGCCGCACGTTCACGGCCCGCAATCGACGCAGAAGATTATGGCCGATGTGATTATCGCATTGCTGCCTGCATTCTGCGTATCGGTGGCGGTATACGGCTGGGAGGTGTTGTCGCTGGCGGCGGTCTCGATTGCGAGCTGCGTGCTGGTCGAGTACCTCATTCAGAAATTTTTAATCAAGGGTGAACTCACCGTAGGCAATCTTTCTGCGGTGGTTACGGGTCTGCTGCTGGCGTTCAACCTGCCGGCGGGCATTCCGTTCTGGATTGTGATTATCGGAGCCTTCGTGGCGATAGCCGTCGGCAAGATGACCTTCGGCGGATTGGGCAAAAATCCGTTCAATCCGGCGCTTACGGGTCGAATTTTCCTGCTTGTGGCCTATCCGGCTCAGATGACCTCGTTCCCGATGCCGCATACCGAGGGTTTTGTCGATGCTTTTTCGGGTGCGACACCTCTGGCGGCTGCGAAGGCCGCTTCGAAGACGGCCGAGGGTTTCGACTATTCGTCGGTGGATTTTCTCGGAATGTTCAACGGTGCTATGGCCGGTTCGGTGGGTGAGATTGCGACGCTGGCCCTGTTGCTCGGATTCGTATATCTGCTGTGGCAGAAGGTGATTACGTGGCACATTCCCGTATCGGTTTTGGGTTCGATGGCCGTATTCGCATTCGTGGTGGCATTGTGTCGCGGCGGCAGTCCGGCCGACCTCTACTCCTTCCCGCTCTTCCATCTGCTGGCGGGAGGTGCGGTGCTGGGTGCCGTGTATATGGCTACCGACTACTCGACTTCGCCCATGACTCCGTGGGGCATGATAATTTTCGGTGTCGGCATCGGAGTAATTACGATGTGCATCCGTCTGTGGGGTTCCTATCCCGAAGGAATGTCGTTCGCGATATTTATCATGAACGCCGCCGTGCCCCTTATCAACAAGTATGTCAAACCCAAACGCTTCGGCTTGAAAAAATAGGAGGAACGCTATATGAAGAGTACGCTTTTGAATATGGTGGCCGTTCTGTTCGGCATCACGCTGGTAGCTTCGGCGGGTGTGGGTGCGGTCTACAAGATTACCGAGGAGCCTATTGCTGCGGCCAAGGCGCAGGCGGTATCCGAAGCCTTGAATGCGGTGCTTCCGTCGTTCGATGCGAGTACTTCGGTCGAGATGGAGGTAAACGGACTTCCGGTTAAGGGTTATATTGCCACATCGGGCGACGAGGTGGTTGGTTACGCCGTGGAGACCATGACCAAACAGGGTTTCAACGGGGTTGTGAAGCTGATGGCGGGTTTTCTGCCGTCGGGCGAGATTTATAATATCAATGTGCTTGAGCAGTCGGAGACTCCGGGTCTCGGCACGAAGATGTGCGACGAGGGCAATCCTCTGATTACGAGTTTTAAGGGTCGTAATCCGGCGGAGATGACGCTGGCCGTGAAGAAGGATGGCGGCGATGTCGATGCTCTGACAGCCGCTACGATTTCGTCGCGTGCATATGTCGATGCCATGTCGCGTGCCGTGACTGCTTATCAGCTTATGAGCGGCGGAGCTGCTGCGGCCGAAGAGGCTTGCTGCTGCGAAGCCGATAACGAAGAGGGCTGCGAGGCTCAGGAAGGAGGAGAAAATGAATAAA
>JAFLRS010000146.1 GCA_022511355.1 Alistipes sp. | reverse complement strand
AAAAAAACCGTTCGTCAAGAACGGTTTTTTGATGTTGAAAAACTCTCTGTTTTTCAGAGCCTTTCCTTGATTGCTTTGGTAGCCTCTTCGTAACCGGGCTTTTCGAGCAGAGCGAACATATTTTTCTTGTAGGCTTCGACTCCGGGTTGGTTGAAGGGGTTCACGCCGAGCATATAGCCGCTGATTCCGCAGGCGCGCTCGAAGAAGTAGAGCAGCGCTCCTATTGTGAGGGCGTTCACGGCGGGAATCTCGATGCGGAGGTTGGGGACTCCGCCGTCCACGTGAGCTATGGCGACTCCGAGTTCGGCCATTCTGTTCACCTCCGATATGCGTCGTCCTGCCAGATAGTTCAGCCCGTCGAGGTCATCATTGTCGTGCGATATTACCGCTTTGTGATTGGGTTCGGCGACCGAAACTATGGTTTCGAACATGGTGCGTTCGCCCTCCTGAATGTACTGACCCATGGAGTGCAGGTCGGCGGTGAGGGTTACGCTGGCGGGGAAGATGCCTTTGCCCTCTTTGCCTTCGCTTTCGCCGTAGAGTTGTTTCCACCACTCGTTGATGTACTGGAGTGCGGGTTCGTAGGAGCCGAGGATTTCGACTTTTTTGCCGCTGTTGTAGAGTACGTTGCGGGCGATAGCGTATACGATTGC
This sequence comes from Alistipes sp., assembly GCA_022511355.1. Taxonomy (GTDB): domain Bacteria; phylum Bacteroidota; class Bacteroidia; order Bacteroidales; family Rikenellaceae; genus Alistipes. Next base: position 2,431 of record JAFLRS010000146.1, on the reverse strand, counting down.
GGGGTTTTGCGCTGCGGGCACGCTGCAAGCGGTTGCGGCTTCGGCGCGACGGGCTCCGTCGATGAGTGCGCGGATATCGACGCCTCCTGCCGCGAGGGGCAGCAGACCGACGGGGGTGAGTACCGAGAAACGTCCGCCCACGTTGTCGGGAATCACGAATGTGGGGTATCCTTCGATGTCGGCGAGGGTTTTGAGAGCGCCGCGAGCCTTGTCGGTGACGGCCACTATGCGGTGTTTGGCCTCTTCCTTGCCGTAACGCCGTTCAATTTCCTCTTTGAAGAGTCGGAATGCGATTGCGGGTTCGGTGGTGGTGCCCGACTTGGAGATTACGATAACGGCTATCGAATGCTCTTTGAGGGCGTCGAGCAGTTGGGCTGTGTAGTCTTCGGAGATGTTCTGCCCGGCGAAGATTACGGTGGGGTTGTCGTGTTCTTTTTTGAGATGTTCGAAGGGGTTTCCGAGAGCTTCGAGGACGGCGCGTGCGCCGAGATACGAGCCTCCGATTCCGATGCAGACTATTGCGTCGGCTTTGGCGCGGAGTGCTGCTGCCTGAGCTTCGATTGCGGAGAGTTCGTCATCGGTTATCGACGAGGGGAGATGCACCCAGCCGAGGAAATCGTTTCCGGCGCCCTTGCCCGAACAGAGCAGTTCGTTGGCGCGTGCGGCCTGTGCTTCGAGTTCGGCGGTCAGTTCTATGCCCGCCTTGCGAATGTCTACTTTTACAAGTTCCATTTTCTGTTGTTATTTTGTTTGTTATAGCTTGATTCTAAACGAGTTTCGAGGTGAGAGCCGCCATGGTTTTGCGTGCCGAAGCGCCTTTGTACAGCACTTGGTATACGGCATCGGCTATGGGGGTTTCCGCCTCGGTGCCTTTCGATATGTGTCGTATGCACTCTGCGGCGTAGTAGCCTTCGGCGACCATGGTCATTTCGTTGAGTGCGCTTTTTACCGTGCATCCGCGTCCTATGAGCGTTCCCAGACGACGGTTGCGGCTGTAGTTGGAGTAGCAGGTCACGAGCAGATCGCCTAAATAGGGCGATGCCTGCGTATTGCGTTCGGCGGGGAAGAGGCAGTCGAGGAATCGGCTCATTTCGCGGGCGCAGTTGGCTATGAGTACGGCGAGGAAGTTGTCGCCGTATCCGAGACCCACGGCCAGTCCGACGGCTATGGCATAGATGTTTTTCATGATGGCAGCGTACTCCACGCCCTCCATGTCGGTGGAGTATTCGAGGCGAATGTAGGGAGCTGCAAACATGGAGCCGAATTCGCGTGCGCGTTCTTCGCTGCGGCATACGGCGGTGAGATAGGAGAGGTGTTCGCGTCCGACCTCTTCGGCGTGCGAGGGTCCCGTGATTATGCCGGTGCGTTCGGGGTCGAGGTTGTAGTGTTCGACGAGGTAGTCCACGACGGTTGCATAGTCGTCGGGGACGATGCCTTTCACGGCCGATATTACGAATTTGTCACTGAGGCTGACGGTCAGAGGTCGCAGGAACTCCTTGATGAAGGCCGATGGAGCGGCGATTATCACGGTATCGGCGTGCATGACGGTGTCGTCGATGTTGTCGGAGAGTATGAGGCGTTGCCGGTCGAACTCCACGTCGCGCAGATATTTGCAGTTTCTTCCCTCTTCGCGTAGCGATTCGAGTACGTCGGGGTTTCGGATGTACCATCGCACGCAACAGCCGCCTTCGCTGAGGAGTTTGACTATGGCGGTGGCCCAGCTGCCGTATCCGATGACGGCGCAGTTTTGGGTATTGACTTTTCCGTTTGTCATAACAGAGGTCTTTTTCTGTGGCAAAATTAGCGAAAAAATCGTGAAAAACATACCGTCGGGGTATATAACGTATTCAACTTTTTCATATCTTTGCACAGAAGTGTATATGTAATATACACTGAATCGAAATTAAGTAGTAAATCAGACAAAAGGAAACAGTTGATATGGGATTATTTTCGCTTACTCAGGAGCTGGCCATCGACCTCGGAACGGCCAACACGCTTATAATGCATGACGACAAGGTGGTCGTCGATGAACCTTCCATCGTGGCGGTGGATGTCCACACGGGCAAATTGCGCGCGATAGGCCATGAGGCCCGCCGTATGCACGGACGTGAAAATCCCGATATCAAGATTATACGCCCGCTGAAGGACGGTGTGATTGCCGACTTCAATGCCACCGAACTTATGCTGCGCGGCATGATTCAGAAGGTTCGTCCTTCGGGTTCGCTCTTTTCGCCTTCGCTGCGCATGGTTGTGTGCATACCGTCGGGTTCGACCAACGTCGAGATTCGTGCGGTGCGCGATTCGGCCGACCACGCCGGTGCGCGCGAAGTCTACATGATATTCGAACCTATGGCTGCGGCTTTGGGTGCCGGACTGGATGTCGAGGCTCCCGAGGGCAATCTCATTATCGACATCGGCGGCGGTACGACCG
>JAFLRS010000145.1 GCA_022511355.1 Alistipes sp. | reverse complement strand
TCGAGGCATCGTCGGGTCTGACCGAGCAGGAGATCCAGCGCATGCGCGACGAGGCGAAGGCCAACGAGGAGAAAGACCGTGCCGAGAAGGAGCGCGTCGACAAGATCAATGCGGCCGACTCGAACATCTTCGCCACGGAGAAGCAGCTGAAGGAGTACGGCGACAAGATTCCGGCCGAGAAGAAGTCGGCGATCGAGGGGGCGCTGGCGAAGCTGAAGGAGGCGCACAAGAACGCCGACTTGGCGGCGATCGACACGGCGATCAACGAGCTGAATGCGGCCTGGCAGGCGGCGTCGCAGGACATCTATGCCCAGCAGCAGGCGCAGCAGGGGGCGCAGCAGCAGGGAGGGGCATCCAACGGCGGCGGTCAGTCGACCGACGGCAAACAACAGCCGGAGGATGTCGAGTTCGAGGAGGTAAAATAAATCCGACAGGCATCAACAGCCACCAATAGCAAATCGGAGTGTAACTCAACGGGTTACGCTCCGATTTTATTTTGGCTTTTTCTGATTTCTTTGCTTGTTTATGGGATTTTTGTCGTATATTTGTACCATATTTGTACCGCGACTAAATTGGCGATAAGTTGCTACTTATTCATACTTATCACTACTTGTCGCTACTTAAATGGAGATAAATATGCAGAAGTTTGAAGTCCACAGAACGTGCGAGGTGTGCGGGCAGACCTTTACGACCAAATCGCTCACCTCGAAATACTGCTCGCAGCGTTGTTCCAAACTTGCGTCGAAACGACGTAAGGCGGAGGAAGAGAAGCGGCTGCGTTTTGCCGCCGTCGTGTCGCAGATTTCCGATGACCGCGACTATATCTCCATTGCGGAGGCTGTGGCGATGTTCTGCATCGGCAGAGATACGCTCTATCGGTTGATTCGCGGCGGCTCGATTCCGGCTATCAATATCGGCAAGCGTCTGACCCGTATCAGCCGCTCGAAGTTGGAGGAGATGTTTACGCGGCGCGATGAGCTGCCCGAAGAACCCGCGCCGAAGAAGAAACTGTACAGCCTCGAACCCGAAGACTGTTATACAATCGGCGAAATCTCCGAGAAATTTCATGTTGGAGAGACGACCGTTTATACCCATATCCGCAAATACTCTATCCCCACGCGGCAGATAGGTCGTTTCGTATATGTCCCGAAGTCGGAGATTGATGAACTCTATAAATAGATGCAGCTATGAAGAAGGCAATGACCAATACCCGCGTGTCGGTAAAGCTCCGCAAGTCGGAGTATCGTGATGAATGGTATCTCTATATAGAGTCCTATCCCGTATATGTCGCAGGCAAAAGCAAACCGCAGCGTGTCCGCGAATATATCAATCGTATCGTTACCACTCCCGTATGGGACAAGTCGCGCACTGCCCGAACGACTGACGGCTCGGTTACCTACAAGCCCAAGCGGGACGAAAACGGCATCATTCAGTGCAAATCGCCCAAAGACCAGGAGTCGTGCGTATATGCCGACAATGTGCGCGGCATTCGTCAGCGTGAGTATGACAATGCAGCCCTCTATACCGATGTCGAGGCGGCACAGGCAGAGCAGAACGAAAAGTCGCAGTGCAACTTCATCGAGTATTTCAACCACGTTGCAAAGGAGCGGCACAAGAACAGTTCCGACTCCATCATTATCAACTGGCGACGGGTCTATGAGTTGTTGAAGATATTTGCCAAGAGCGATACGATTCTCTTCTCGCAGATAGACCTCCGTTTGATTGAGGAGTTCCGCCGCTTTATGCTCACCGCACCGCAGGGCGGCGGCAAATCGGGCATCGTGTCGCAGAATACGGCTGCCACCTACTTCGCCATTTTTAAGGCGGGCTTGAAACAAGCCTTCATCGACGGCTACCTGACGGTAGATTTGTCGGCGAAAGTAAAGGGAATACAAGAGAAAGAGAGCCGTCGGGAGTATCTGACCCTCGACGAGCTGCGCACGCTGGCGGCCACCCCCTGCGACCGACCCATTATGAAACGGGCGGCTCTGTTTTCGGCAATGACAGGTCTGCGCCACTGCGATATTCAGAAACTGAAATGGTCGGAGGTGCAGCACGACGGCAACCAGTACCGACTGCACTTTACCCAACAGAAGACCAAAGGCGTGGAGTATATGCCAATCTCCGAACAAGCCTACAAATTGTGCGGTGAGCGGCTCGAACCCGAAAGGCTGGTATTCGAGTCATTGCCCGACCCGTCGTGGATTTCCCGACCGTTGGAGCGATGGATAAAGTCGGCAGGCATTACCCGCAAGATAACCTTCCATTGTTTCCGCCATACCTTTGCCACATTGCAGCTCGCAGGCGGCACGGACATCTATACGGTCAGCAAGATGCTGGGGCATACGAATGTCAAGACCACCCAGATATACGCAAAAATCGTGGACGAGAAGAAAGAGCGTGCGGCAGATGTTATCAAATTGGATATAGATTTAAGCGAATAGCCCGACCTTTTATAGTCGGCCAAGCAGGGGCAGCCATATCGGTTGCCCCTCTCCTTTTTTATGATGAACGACTGCTGAATAGCGACATCACTCAATCATTACATAATCATTATTTGATGGATACGCATTGATTATTAAATGTTTGCAATCGTGTTTTCGATGTTTCGATTATGATTGGATACTGCGCCCAAACAGCTTGGAATCACCATTTTTAACCCCGATACTTTTGAGGTCGCCTACTTGAAAAAGGCGGCTGTTTTCATATCGGAGCAGCCAACCATAAAACCATTTTTATATGGCGACTACAACATTAAGTTTCGATGCCGTGCCGAGTGTTTTGGCGGACATCGTTCAGAAATTGGAGGTGATGGAGCAGAAGTTGGACGCGCTCAACCTCCTTCCCGAAAAGGAGACGGGCGACACGTGGCTGAGCCTGAAAGACCTTTGTAACTACCTGCCGAGCCACCCGTCGGAGCAGACGGTGTACGGCTGGACGAGTACCCGTTTTATTCCCTACCACAAGCAGGGCAAGCGCATCGCATTCCTCAAATCGGAGATTGACGAGTGGCTGCGCAACGGCAAGCGGAAATCCGTAGCAGACCTGGCGCGTGAAGCACAGGAGTTTGTCAGTTCAAAGAAAAAACCGAGATTCTGATGGATGCGCTTGAATTAACCAACCGCCTCCG
>JAFLRS010000144.1 GCA_022511355.1 Alistipes sp. | reverse complement strand
CCTCCGACCTTCGGGTTATGAGCCCGACGAGCTGCCAACTGCTCCATCCCGCGATATATCCGTATCTTCTGATTGAGATTTCTCGCTTTCGGTGATGCAAAGATAGACATTTTTTTTATCCCTGCAAAATTTTTCGCATTTATTTACAACAATTCCCGTGCCCGGCTGTTGCAGCTACTCTATTTTTTTATATTTTTGCCGATGTATGGCTAAACTCTCTCTGATAATAGCAACCTACAATCGGTCGGAGCAGCTGCTCGCGGCATTAGAGTCGCTGACCCGCCAGAGCGCACCTGTCGGTAGCTGGGAGTGCATCGTGGTGGACAACAACTCCGCAGACGACACCCGCATCCTCGCCGAGAGGTTCATGGCCGCGCATCCCGAACTCGACATCCGAACGGTGACCGAATCCCGTCAGGGGCTTTCCCACGCCCGCAACCGCGGCATCGAGGAGAGCCGAGGAGATTACATAGCCATCATCGACGACGACGAACACGTAAATTCCGATTTCATACGCAGTTACATCGAGTTCTTCGATTCGCATTCGGAATATGCGGCTGCCGGCGGACGCGTAATTCCGGAATATCCCGAATCGGGACGACCCGATTTCGTATCGCCATACATCGAACGGCCGTTGGCCAATCCGGTCGATTTCGGCGGGAGTTGCATTGAATTTCCGCGTCATCGCATACCGGCAGGCGGGAACATGGCATTCCGACGCGATACGCTTCTTGCCTATGGGGGTTTCAACACCGCACTCGGACGCAGCGGTCAAAAGCTTACGGGCGGAGAGGAAAGCTATCTGTTCGAACGTATGCGCGCCGACGGAGTGAGGTTCGGATATGTTCACAATGCGGTGATATGGCATATAATACCGTCGGGCAAACTCACGGCCGACTATCTTAAACGCCTCGCATTCGGAATCGGTGCGAGCAAATACCGTCGGGCGGCCCTGCATGGCAAAACCGCATCATTATATATGGGAGAGGCTGTCAGATGGGCGGTAACGCTGCTGCTCGCATTGTGGTATGCCGCGACACTGCGGCCGAAACGGGGACGATACCTCATTATGATGCGCAGCCACATAACACGCGGAATAATAAAAAAGGAGTAACCGTTGCGGTCACTCCTTTTTTGTTGTCAGAGGGTTTGTGTTACATTGCAGCCACCTGTCTGTGTGTCAGAGGCGCATGGTCTTTGTCGTGTTCGGGGCCGAAGCGTACCGGATCGTCATATTTCTCCTGCAACTCCCCTATTTTCGCCATTAATTCGGCGGTAATCTCCTCGTAGCCCTCTTTGCCGTAGAGATTGTGCATTTCGGTCGGGTCGTTTTCGAGGTCGTACAGTTCCCAGATGTCGATGTCGTTGTAGAAATGAATCAGTTTCCAGCGGTCGGTACGCACGCCGTAGTGACGCTTAACCATATGTTCGGCGGGATATTCGTAGAAATGGTAATAGAGAGCATCGCGCCAGTCGGCCGGATGTTCGCCGCGAAGCAGCGGAACCAACGATACGCCGTGCATATCCTCGGGTACTTTTACGCCGGCGAGTTCGAGGAATGTGGGTGCGTAGTCGATATTCTGAACCAGTTCGTCGATATCGCCGCGGCGGTCGAATCCGTCGGGCAGACGCATCACGAGCGGAGTGTGCATCGACTCTTCATACATGAAGCGTTTGTCGAACCATCCATGCTCGCCCATGTAGAATCCCTGGTCGGAGGTGTATACCACGAGCGTATTCTCGAGCAGTCCGTTCTCCTCGAGGTAGTCGAGCAGACGTCCCACTTCATCGTCGAGCGACTTCAGCACCTTCATGTAGTCGCGCATATAGCGGTTGAACTTCCATTCGGCGAGTTCGCGGCCTTGGGGATTGCGTTTGTAGAAATCCTCGATAATCGGATTGTAGAAGTCATCCCATGCCTTGCGTTCTTCGGGAGTCATGCGGTTGAGCATCCATTCGTAAGTGCCGCTCAGACGGGTTTTCACGCCCGGTTTGAGCATTTTGAGATCGTATACGAGGTCCATATCCTTCATGATGGACATCTCCTGTGCGGCGGCTGCAGGACGGCCTTCATAGTCATCGAAGAAGTTGTCGGGCAGCGGGAAGGTCTTGTCCTCGAAATACGGGAGGTTCTCTATCGACGAGAGCCAGTTGCGATGCTGGGCTTTGTGGTGTACGAAGAGACAGAAGGGTTTCGATTCGTCACGATTTTCGAGCCAGTCGATACTTTTGTCGGTGATGAGTGTTGTGAGATAACCGCGCTGCGAAACGGTGTCGTTCTGCATCGTGATGAAGTTGGGATTGTAATAGTGTCCTTGTCCCGGGACTATTTCCCAATAGTCGAAGCCGGTAGGAAGGCTTTCGAGATGCCATTTTCCGATAAGTGCGGTTTGATATCCTGCAGCCTGAAGCATTTTGGGCATAGTTCTCTGCGAGCCGTCGAAGATGCAGGTTTCGTTGTCGTAGAATCGGTTTCCGCAGGAGTGCATACCGGTGACCATGCAGGCGCGGCTGGGACCGCTGAGCGAATTGGCCACGAAGCTGTTGGTAAATCGCACGCCGTCGCGGGCGATACGGTCGAGATTGGGTGTCGATGCATACCGTGTGTCATAGCAGCTCATCATTTGAGCCGTATGGTCGTCGGTCATGATGTAGACGATGTTGAGCGGTTTTTCGGCAGCTGTTCGGGAGCAGGCCGAAGCCATCGTACCTGTAGCGGCAGCCACGCCACCCAGCAGCAATAATCTGTTATTGGTCTTCATAGGTTTGTTTTTAGGCCGGATGCGCCGAAACGCATCCTCGATTATACATTTTGCACAAAGATAATAAAATTTGTCGATTTTACGCAGTGAGTCATTAGCATTTTTGTAAAAAATTCATAACTTTGCAGATATATGAAAGCCGCAGGGCCGGCCGAAAATGTAAAGCATTTATAATTAAGCGGTTTCGCTTAAGCGCGCATCGGAATTCGGAGGATGGCGGATGAAAACCCGCGCAGACGAAGAAATCGGCCCCGTATTTTTTTTGGAATAATGACATAAAATTTTTACTATGAAAAAACTACTGACAACCATTGTGTTCGCCGCGACGGCATTATGTGGATATGCGGCAGCTCCGCAGGCTGTATCGCCGC
>JAFLRS010000143.1 GCA_022511355.1 Alistipes sp. | reverse complement strand
GCGGAGCCCGGAATCCGCTCGAATAGCTCACGCGCAGATTGACATTCTCCGTGGGATTGTAACGGATATTGGCTCGGGGCGAGAATATGGCATGACGAATCAGCGAATGTTTGTCCATGCGGCAGCCGATGAGAAACGACCACTTCTCGTTCTTCCACTCGTTCTGCGCATAAAGGCTGTAAATATTGACCTTCTGAAGCGCATGATGGTCATAACCCAAAGACTCGTCCTCCAGATAGTTGTAGTTGTACTCCGCACCGGCCGTGAGGTCCGCCGGCATGAAAAGCAGCTTGCGAAAAGTATGGATGTACTGCGCACCAGCCGCTATCGTAAGGTCGTGGGTGCGGCCGTAGGCATCGGGGTCCATGCCCGCTCCGTAATAGCTCTTGCGTGCGGTGTTCTGAAACGAAACGTAGGTATTGAAACGGTTGGCGAAATCTGCCGACGAGATGTCGAACGACAGACTGCCGCCATTGATAAGATGGTCGGTCTGTTCGGCCACCATGGCCTCGTGCGGAGGACGTTTCAGGAGGTCGCCGCCTCGACGGTATTCGTCCGCACCGCTGTACTGAAGCGTCAGGCGCGAATAGGTTCCCGTCTTGACGAATGAACGCAGTCCGAAAGTCAGACTTTGCAGCACGGGAATCTCGGTAAAGCCGTCACCGTTATGGTCATAGCCCGAACGGCTGCGGTTCTGACCGTAGACATACAGACCCGCGCGGCCGTTATCGGTAACCAGCGACGCATTGGCCGCTGTAACATTGTCGAGCGCACCGGTAAAGCCTGTCGAGGTAATCGTATGTGAAGCCTCGGCCGAATTGCGAAGCGGGTCGCGGGTAATGACATTGATGGTGCCGCCGATCGCCGAAGAGCCGAACAACGCCGAACCGCCGCCGCGCAGCACCTCCACGCGTTCGATCATCGACGCGGGAATCTGCTCCAATCCGTAGACCCCCGACAGGGCCGAAAATACGGGGTGCGAGTCGATGAGAATCTGCGAATAGTGACCGTCGAGACCATTGATGCGCACCTGCATGAATCCGCAGTTCTGACAGTCGTCCTCGACACGCAAACCCGGCTGAAAACTCAAACCCTGCGCCAGCGAAGCCGAATTTGTCATATTGAATATCCTCGAATCGAGAACGCTCACCAGTGCCGGCGCCTGCCGCCGCGTAGTCTCGCTGCGACTGGCCGAAACCACCACTCCGTCGAGTTCGAGCGACTGCTCGGCTATCTCGAAATTGACCTCGACCGTCTCGCCGCTGCGCAGCGTCACCGAATGCGACTGCGTTTCATATCCCAGTGCCGAAGCCTCCACTGTGAACTCACCCTCGGGCATATTCTTCAGAAAATAGTGACCCGAAGCGTCGGTGGAGGTGCCGACAGTGGTCCCCTTTACCGTAATGTTTATATAAGGAAGATGTTCGTGCGTTCCGCGGCCGATGACATGACCGTAGATGTTGGCGTCGGAACCTCGCCGTTGCCCATATGTCGTCAGCGGAATCCCCGCTGCCAGCAAAAGCAGCAAAAAAAGTCTCTTCATTCGGATAAATCTCAATTACATGGACAATACCGACTCTATCTCCGACAACTCCTCCGCATCGAACGGAGCCGCATCGACAGCCTTGATATTCTTCAGCAGCTGCTCCGACGAACTCGCGCCTATCAACACGCTCGTGACACGCTCGTCGCGCAGCACCCACGACAATGCCAGCTCCGAAAGCGACTGACCGCGCCGAACCGCTGTTTCGTTCAGCGCACGAAGCTTGCACAGCAACTCCGGAGTAAGACTCTCCGACTTCAGGAAGTGTTCGCGGGCCATGCGGGAATCGGCAGGAATACCGTTGAAATAGCGGTCGGTAAGCAGCCCCTGAGCCAACGGCGAAAAGGCTATCATGCCCACCTTCTCGCGGCCCAGTATCGGCAGCACATCGCGCTCCGCTCCACGCACAAGCATCGAATAGCGCGACTGCTCCAGCACGCACGGAGTGCCGTTGGCCCGCAAAATCGCCAACGCACGCTCCAAAACCTCGCCGCTGTAATTGGAAAGTCCCGCATATACGGCCTTGCCGCTGCGCACGATGTCGCTCAAAGCTCCCATAGTCTCCTCGAGCGGAGTCTCGGGGTCGTAACGGTGCGAATAGAAGATGTCCACGTACTCCAGCCCCATGCGGCTCAAACTGCGGTCGAGACTCGCCATAAGCGACTTGCGGCTTCCCCACTCGCCGTAAGGACCCTCCCACATACGGTAGCCCGCCTTGGTGGAGATAATCAGCTCGTCGCGGTAACGACCCAGACCGTCACGCAAAATACGGCCGAAATTGGTCTCGGCAGAGCCGGGAACAGGACCGTAATTGTTTGCCAAATCGAAATGTATGATGCCGTTGTCGAAGGCCGTGAAGGCAGTTCGCGAACAGACATCGTAATCGTCGACGCTGCCGAAATTATGCCACAAACCCAACGATATGCGCGGAAGTATCAATCCGCTCGCTCCCGAACGCGAATAGGCCATACCGGCGTATCGGTCGGCCGAAGCCGTATACTCTTTCATGATATCCCAAAATTATAGTTGCGCTGCAAAGATAACTATTTTGACATTAGTCCGCAATCCCGCAAAATTGGGATTTTCAGATATGTCGAATCGATTGAGAAAAATTTGTGCATTCGGATTTTTTTACTAAATTTGCGCCCGCAATCGGTGCCGTCAAACCGCACCCGTTGCAAAAACAAAATTACAAAACATTTAACAAACAAACATTTATGAACAATTACGAAACCGTTTTCATTGTCACTCCCGTGCTATCCGATGCACAGGTAGAAGAGGTTCGTGACAAATTCCAGGGTGTTATCACCGAAAACGGCGGTCAGCTCGTGAATGTGGAAAGCTGGGGACTCAAAAAACTCGCTTATCCCATTCAGAAAAAGACCTCCGGTTTCTACTTCCTTATGGAATTCACGGGCGAAGGCAGCATCATCAACACTCTCGAAACGCAGTATCGCCGCGACGAGCGCATCATCCGTTTCTTAACTTTCAAGCAGGACAAGTTCGCTGTCGAATACTCGGCAAAACGCCGTGCGAAACTTGCCGAAAAATCTAAGGAGGAATAAATCATGGCACAGGAAAACAACGCACAGGCAGGCGAACTCCGATACCTCAATCCCGTAT
>JAFLRS010000142.1 GCA_022511355.1 Alistipes sp. | reverse complement strand
TGGCCTTCATATCCTTGATGTTCATCTTCTGCAGATAGGGAAGCATCCACATACCTTCATCGGCCAGTGCCGACACGGCGATCGTCAGAGCAACCGCCAGCGAAAACAATCTCTTCATTTTTAACTGGTTTTAGTTTTTTATCTCTTTTTCTATTCCGTGCACGCCTACTTGCCCTTCACCGCAATCATGTTGCGGATCGACCGCTCGGCCGCCTGGCGCAACTCCTCCCCAATGACAATTTCGGGCGCCATCCGCTCCAGCGTGTCGGCGATCTTCCCGAGCGTTACCATCTTCATAAAACGGCAGTTGTTGCAGCCGCACGTCTCGTCGTCGGGCGGCGCCGGGATGAAACGCTTCGTCGAATAACGCTTCTGCATCTCGACCAGAATGCCCGACTCCGTGACAACGATAAACTCCTCGGCATCGGCCGTGCCGCAGTACTCCAGAATCGCCGCCGTCGAACCGACGAAATCGGCCACCTCTATAATATAGGAGCGGCACTCGGGATGCACCACCACCCGCGCAGCCGGATGCTCACGCTTCAGCTGCAGCAGCTTCTCGAGCGAGAACTCCTCGTGCACGTGGCAGGCACCGTTCCAGATGACCATGTTTTCGCGGCCCGTCAGCTTCCGGATGTAGGAGCCGAGGTTGCGGTCGGGGGCAAAGATGATCGGCTGCCCGGCCGGAATCGATTCGACCACCTGCAGCGCATTCGACGACGTGCAGCAGATGTCCGTCAGCGCCTTCACCCCGACCGTCGTATTGACATACGAAACCACCGTATGGCCCGGATAGCGCGCCTTGAAACGGGCGAACTCTTCGGCCGGACACGACTCGGCCAGCGAGCAGCCCGCCTCGGGACAGGGTATCAGCACCCGCTTGTCGGGACAGAGCACCTTGGCCGTCTCGGCCATGAAGTGTACGCCGGCAAAGAGAATCACCTCGGCATCGACCGACTGGGCCTTCACCGAGAGGGCCAGCGAGTCGCCCAGGAAGTCGGCGACGGACTGCACCTCGGGCGTCGTATAGTAGTGTGCCAGGATGACGGCATTGCGTTCGCGCTTCAGTTCGGCGATCCGCCGGCGGAGGGCGTCGGAGTTTTCGACCATCTGTTTTTATTTTTTTAATTTTAATTCCATTTAAAAATAAGAAAGAATAAAAATAATGGCTGTTCACAATGTCGATAAATAATCCGGAAACTATTTTTCGACCGTACTGCTGTTTTTATCTTCCCTGTTGTATGAATTAAATCCGTTTCTTTTAATCAATTACAATTAATATAAACAGGTGTTAAAAAGTAGTTTCAACATTTCGACAGCCTGCAATTTTGAACATCCGGGCCGCTTCAGCTGTTCTTTTCCGGTCGCACAAAAAGTGAAAAAAAGAGTTGCACGTTTGCTGCGGCCGTTTATACGGTGTATCGGGTGAAAAATGCAAGGAAAATCTGTGAAAAGTTGTCATCCTTTTATCGACCGTTTATGAACCTTTTTTCAACCGTTTTTCATCACGCTGCCCACCACCTGTTCGGCAATCGCCCGGTAGTAGCTGCCGACCCGCGGATCGATCGCGGCAGCCGGAGCACCGTCGTCGCCTCCCTCGCGGATCGACCGCACGATCGGCACCTCGCCGAGGAACGGCACGCCGTAGGTTTCGGCCACCTGACGGGCGCCGCCCTGTCCGAAAATATAGTAGCGGCTGTCAGGCAGCTCTTCGGGGGTGAACCAGGCCATGTTTTCGATCACGCCGGCGATCGGGATATGCACCTGCTCGTTGCGGAAGAGTTCGATGCTGCGCACGACGTCGGCAACGGCCACCTGCTGGGGGGTCGAGACGATCACCGCTGCGGCGATCTTCAGTTCGTTGATGATCGAGAGGTGGATGTCGCCCGTTCCCGGCGGCAGGTCGCAGAGCAGGAAGTCGAGCGGCCCCCACTGCGTCTGGTGAATCAGCTGACGCAGGGCGTTGGTCGCCATGGCGCCGCGCCAGAGCAGCGCATCGTTCGGTTTGATGAAGAAACCGATCGACATGAGCCGGATATCCTGTGCCGTGGCCGGGACGATCAGGTCGATCCCCTCCTGCTGCACGGCATCGGGCAGATAACCTTCGACGCCGAACATCTTGGGTTGCGACGGGCCGTAGATGTCGGCATCGAGAATGCCGACGCGGAAGCCGAGGTCGCGCAGCGCCACGGCGAGGTTGGCCGTCACGGTCGATTTGCCGACGCCGCCCTTGCCCGAGGCGACGGCGATGATGCGCGTGATGTCGCCCGTGGTGGTGTGCTGTTTAGGTTCGGGACGGGGTGCCGCCTGCCCTTCGCGCACGATGACCGACGTGCGGTGTGCCGGAAAGTGCTCGCCGAGCACCTTTTCGACGCTGTTTTTGAGCTTGACGGCAAACGGGTCGCGGGCTTTCTGAAAGTGCAGGTGGACGGTGATGGCCTCCTCCGAGGCGGCGATTCGTCCGACGAAACCGCCCGACACGAGATCCTTTCCCGTCTCGGGGTGGATGATGGCAGAAAGCAGCTTTTCGATCTCTTCTTGCATGGCTTTGCTTCCGAATGGTATCGTGCGGCAAAGGTAGTGTAAATTTTAGGAATTATTTGTCGTCATTATCGAAAAACGATAAAAATATCCGATTCTTTTTGTATATTTGCGGGTGGAATAATCATTCAAACATTTCGTCATATGAAATTCATCAAAGTTTTTCTGGCCGGCCTGCTGGCATTCGTGGTCGGTTCGTTTCTCTTTTTCTTTCTGCTGATCTTCATGCTGGCGGGCATTGCCGGCTCGATGGAGGAGCGTACGGTGGTGCAGAAGGGCTCGGTGCTGAAGATCAACCTGGCCGAGACGATCACCGATGCGCCGGTTACCGATCCGCTGGCCGGCATCGATTTTATGTCGATGAGCTCCACGCCGCAGTTGTCGCTCTACGAGGCGCTGCGGGCGATCGATGCAGCCGCTGAAGACGACCGTATCGACGGCATCTACATCCGGCTGACGGGCGGCGGCACGATCGGTTCGGCGTCCATGGAGGAGCTGCGTGCCGCGATCGAGGGTTTCAAGGAGAGCGGCAAGTTCGTGATCGCCTACAACGAGACCTTCTCGCAGGGAAGCTACTACCTGGCGTCGGTGGCCGACAAGATCTACATGGAGCCCGAGGGCGGCATGGAGTGGACGGGTCTCTCG
>JAFLRS010000141.1 GCA_022511355.1 Alistipes sp. | reverse complement strand
CATAAAAAAACAAAACCCTCGGTTTGGCGTCGGTTCGCCTTGCGGAGAGTTTTGGCAGCACCTTTTGCGGTCAAAAGGTGCTGAAAATTTCGCGAGAACTATTTTATCGGAGTAAGTTCGCCCGTCACAGAATCCATAATATAACCCTTTACCGAAACATCTTTCGGAATCAATGGATGATTCCGAACAAGATCCACCGTCTCGGCAACCGCAGCCTCGGTATCGTCGAATCCGTGAAGCCAACTGTCAAGATCGATGCCGCAATGTTTCATCAAAGTAATGTTCTCGTCGGGAATCCCGCGCTCCTTCATCAAATGCTGCATCTCCGCACTGTCCATGCCCTGAACCCCGCATCCCGTATGGCCGATTATCATTACTTCGTTTACACCCAACTCGTATATGGCCACCAAAAGACTGCGAACAGTACTGTCGAAAGGATTGGTAATGGTTCCTCCCGCATTCTTTATGATTTTGAAATCGCCGTTCTTCAATCCCAATGCCGCCGGCAGCAACTGAATAAGACGGGTGTCCATACACGTGACTATCGCCAAACGTTTGTTGGGATATTTGTCCGTTGCGAACTGTTCGTAGCTTTTCCGCTCCACGAACTGACGATTGTATTCGAGAATCTCTTTAATCATAGCGCATATGTGTTTAGGGGTTCAAGGATGCCGGCAAAACATCCTTTTGCAATAATCTGCTCCGAATGAACTTATGGAATAACCGCAACACGGAAGCCGCAACGGTAATACCGATCGTCCGGATAGTCGTAGTAACGATACGAAACACGACAGGACCGCGCATTGACATCCCAACTGCCACCGCGCAACACGCGGTTGAATCCCGAATCGGGACCCGCAGGATTATCCGTGTCATCTGCATCGTAATTGCCATACCTATCCCGACACCATTCATATACATTGCCGCTCATGTCATAAAGACCAAGCTCATTAGGCTGCTTCGTTTTGACACGCGATGCCGAATTCTTAGTCCCGCTGTTGTCCATATACCATGCGACCTCCTCTATATCATCGCTGCCGCTGTATTTATAACCCTGACTCTTGTTGCCGCCGCGGGCAGCATACTCCCACTGGGCTTCGGTAGGCAAACAATAATTTTTGCCCGTCAGTTCGCTCAACATTTCGCAGAACTCCTGCGCCTCCTCCCAACTTACATAATACATCGGATAGTCAGCACCGACACCGTAATATACCGACGTTCCCGCCATGTAAGCCTGACTCTCGATTGTTGTAGACATTACCTTTTCCCATTGAGATTGAGTCACTTCGCACTCGGCAATATAGAACGGAGCGAGCGTCACCTCTCTGACCGGATATTCCCAGTCATACGCATCGTCTTCCTGCTCGGCAGTCGCGCCCATCGAGAAAGTTCCGCCTTCGACGTAAATCATTTTCATGTCGAGGTCTGAAACGGTCTCGACAAAATCCTCGCCATAAACCGGACCTTTATTGCCGCCGGTATCGTCAGTACCGCTGTTTCTGTCGTTGCAACCCACCAATGCAAATGCCGGCAACAACATAAAAATAAATAATAGTTTCTTCATGGTTTTATTTGTTTTAACGGATCAGGCATGGAAATTCAGCGAACCGCTTTCAAAATATATACTCCTGCAGCCCTGCTTCGCAAATGTAAAAAATTTATTTCGTTCGGCAAAATATACCGCCCCGCAGCAGGAGTTTTGGAATTAAAAATCATACTAACGGAAATTTTTTCATATCTTTGTGGGTTCGTCAAGTGAATAAAAGACCAAAAACATGAAATTCAAGGAGTATAAAGGTCTCGACCTTTCGCAGCTGGCCTCCGACGTGCTCGAGCAGTGGGACGCCGAAAATACCTTCGACAAGAGCATATCCACACGCGAAGGAAATCCCTCGTTCGTATTCTATGAGGGTCCTCCCTCCGCCAACGGTATGCCGGGCATTCATCACGTAATGGCCCGCACCATAAAGGATATCATCTGCCGCTACAAAACACAGCAGGGTTTCGCCGTACACCGCAAAGCCGGTTGGGATACCCACGGTCTGCCCGTGGAGTTGGGCGTCGAGAAGTCGCTGGGCATAACCAAAGAGGACATCGGCAAGAAAATCTCGGTCGAGGAGTACAACCGCGCGTGCCGTTCCGACGTCATGAAGTTCACCGACGTATGGGAACGCCTGACTCGACGTATGGGTTACTGGGTGGACATGGAGCATCCATACATCACCTACGACAACAAATATATCGAAACTTTGTGGTGGCTGCTCAAGAAGCTCTACGACAAAGGTCTGCTCTACAAGGGCTACACCATTCAGCCCTATTCGCCCGCAGCGGGCACCGGACTCTCCACCCACGAACTCAATCAGCCCGGATGCTATCGCGACGTGAAGGACACCACCTGCACGGCGCAGTTCCGCGTGGTGCGCGACGAACGCAGCGAAAAATTCTTCGAAGGGGTCGAGGGCGAACTCTTCTTCCTCGCATGGACCACCACGCCGTGGACTCTGCCTTCGAATACCGCTCTCTGCGTCGGTCCGTCGATAGAGTACGTCAAGGTCCACTGCCTCAATCCCTACACCTCGCAGCCGCAGAGCGTAATCATAGCCAAAGAGTTGGTTTCGTCCTACTTCACTCCCAAAATGGAGGGTACGTTCACCGTTTGCGACGGAGTGTTCAAGGGCAGCGAGCTGGAGGGCATACGCTACGAACAGCTTATCGACTGGGTTCGTCCCATGGGCGATGCGTTCCGCGTAATCACGGGCGACTACGTAACCACTTCTGACGGTACGGGCATCGTCCACATAGCCCCCACATTCGGAGCCGACGACGACAAGGTGGCCAAACAGGCGGGCATAGCTCCGCTCTTCATGGTGGATGCCGCGGGCAAGCAGATGCCCATGGTGGACAAAACCGGAAAATTCTTCCTTATCGCCGACCTCGACAAGGAGTTCGCGGCGAAATTCGTCGATACGGCGAAGTACTCCGAATGGGAGGGCCGCTACGTGAAGAATGCCTACGACGACGCTTTGGCCGACAGCGACACCACGCTCGACATCGACATTTCGGTGATGCTCAAGGCTGCCGGCAAGGCATTCCGCATCGAGAAGCACACCCACTCCTATCCTCACTGCTGGCGTACCGACAAACCGGTGCTGTACTATCCGCTCGATTCGTGGTTCATCCGCACGACGGCTCTGCGCGA
>JAFLRS010000140.1 GCA_022511355.1 Alistipes sp. | reverse complement strand
ATATTCACATTCCCTCCCCTCTCCCCTCCCTTTGGGAAAGGGAGGGGCATCATGGCGGTGATTCGAACATGGTGCATTAAAGTATATAATCGCGAAAAGGAGTTATTCGGGAATGAAAAAACTATTATCGGCAATCATGGCCGCAATGATGTTTGCGGCAGCTTCGGCGCAGGAGGTGACGCCTGCGGAGTCGTGCGGCGGAGAGCAGTCCGTACCGGCAGAGATAGTTCAGGCCGTGAAACCCGCCGTGAAGGGTCCGGTCGATTGGAGTCTGGTGACGGGCGTCGATTTCGACACCTTCTTCGACAACCGCGAGTATGTGGAGTGCGCATTCGGCCGCTCACAGACTCTGTTCAGCACGCGTCTGACGCCGCTGGTCGGCATCGACTGGGGCGGCGGCGGAGCCAACCGTCTGATGTTCGGAATGGATTTCCGCTCCGACTTCGGCAATGCCACCGACATCTTCGCCGAAATCCGACCCCAGATATACTATCGCTATGCCGGCCGCAATGTCGCCGCCTATGCCGGAATCTTCTCGCGCGACCGCATGATAGGCGACTACGGCGAAATGATGGTGAGCGATTCGCTCCGATTCTACGACAACCGCATTCAGGGCGTGATGGGTCAGTACCACGGACGGCGGGGATATGCCGAATTGGTCGTGGACTGGTGCGGAATGTACTCCGAAGCCTCGCGCGAAAAGTTCCGCGTGATGTCCGCCGGACGACTGTGGTTCGACCGCAAACACCGATTCTACGGCGGTTATGCCTTCTCGATGCTCCACTTCGCCGGCAGCGTCGTCTACTCGGGGAGCATCGTCGATAACGTGATGATCGACCCCTACATAGGCGTGAATTTTCATGCGTGGCTCGATTTCGATCTCCGGCTCCACTACATCCAGAGCTTTCAGCACGACCGTCAGTACGAAAAGTCGTACCGTATGCCCAAAGGCGGCATGGTGCAGCTGCGGCTCTCGAAATGGGGCATATTCATCGACGAACAACTCTATGCGGGCGAGAATCTGCAACCTTTCTACTCATCCTACCGCAGCGACATCTTCCCCAACGGCTACGGCGGCGAACTCTATGGCGGCGAAACATTCTTCGGAACCACCAAACACATCTACAACTCGCTGAAAATAGGCTACGACCGCCGATTCTTCAACGATACGCTCCGCGTGAACTGCTTCTTCGGTCTTCAGTACGACGGCACCGGCTGGGGCAATCGTCAGATGGTGGCCCTCTCGGTGCGGCTGCTCAAGGATATACCGCTCAATCGCAAACGATAACCTTATATATATGTCACTCCTCAAAACGATAAAACATCTCGTGCCGGCACTTCTTCTGCCGTTCGTATGCTCCTGCACCCGCAGCGGCAGCTATATCGTCTCCGACGGCGCGATGATAGGAACCACATTTCACGTCTGCGCCGAGGCGGAGAATATGACTCCGGCGCAACTCTATGCCGAAATGATGCGCATCGAATCGGAAGCACGGGCTTCGATGTCGATTTTTGACGAAAATTCGCTGCTCAACCGTCTGAACCGCAACGAAACCGATTCGCTCGACCTGCATATACTCCGCAACCTGACGATAGCGCGCAATATTGCCGAACGCATCGACAACCGTTACGACATCACCGTCAAACCCCTTACCGAAGCGTTCGGATTCGCCGCTTCGAAGGCCGTCGCACGACCCGATACCGATTCGCTGCTCGCATTCGTGGGCTACGACAAGTGGCGCATCGAGAACGGCCGCGTGGTGAAAACCGACCCGCGCGTGCAGTTCGACCTGAACTCCGTCGCCAAAGGCTATACGGTCGATATGGCGGCCCGAATGCTCGAAGAACACGGTTCGAAAAACTATCTGGTCGAAATCGGCGGCGAAGTCCGCTGTCGCGGCGTGAATCGTTCGGGCGAGATGTGGACCATAGGCATCGATGCCCCCTATGACGGCAATATGTCCCCCGGAGCCGATATGTGCGGAGCCGTGATGCTCGGCGACAAATCGCTCGCAACCTCGGGCAACTACCGCCGATTCCATATCGACGGCGAAGGCCGCAAAATAGTGCATACCATCGACCCGCGAACCGGTCACGGCATAGAATCGCGTCTGCTGTCGGCGACCGTCGTGGCCGCCACCTGCGCCGAAGCCGATGCCCTCGCCACCATGTTTATGGCCGTCGGAGCCGATGACGCCCTCGCTCTGGCCGAACGTATGCGCGATACGGTCGGGGTGTTCTTTATCCTCGACCGGGACGGCGAATATGAATTCTTCAATACCATCGACAATCCGCAATGAAAACTCTGCTGCTCTACAACGTGAAGGCCGGCCGCAGCCGCGCGGCACAGAAAATATACAGAGCCGCTCGCGAATTTCTGCTTGCGGGATATACGGTCGAATTGTGCGGAATAGAGTTCGACCGCAATCCGTTCGACGGCCGCGAGGATACGGAGCTGGTCGTGGTGGCAGGCGGTGACGGAACCATCAATTACGTCATCAACTGTATGAAAGCCAAGGGTCTGGATATCGCCGTGGGCATCATACCCGCAGGCACGGCCAACGATTTTGCGGGAGCCGTGGGTATGTCGCATTCGGCTGCCGAGGCTGCGCGTCAGATTATCGGGGGCGAGGTTCAGCGTCTCGACTGCGGCTGCGTGAACGGACTCTATTATGTAAACGTTTTCAGTTTCGGACTTTTTACCACTACGTCGCAGCATACGCCCGATGCGGTTAAGCATATCATAGGCAAGGGGGCCTATATTTTCGAGGGTATAAAGGAGTTGCGCGACCTGCATACGATACCGCTGCATATCGAGGCCGACGGCGAATCGTTCGATACGGAAGCTGTTATGGCGTTGGTTTTCAATGGCGAGACTGCGGGCAGTTTTCCGTTGGCTCGCACGGCTGACGTGAGGGACGGATTGTTGGACTGTCTGATTCTGGAGCGTCGGAACTTTCTCGAGACGTGCAGGGGCATGATACGTTATTTGTGGCGCGGGGAGTCGTCGCAGGTGGTATATTTCAAGGCTCGTAATATAAAGATGACGACGACGGCGGAGGGAGTACAGACGGATGTAGATGGTCAGCGCGGGGCTGATTTCCCGTTGGATATCAATTGTTTGGGTGGATCGTTACGGATTGTGTGTCCATGTCGTCGGGATTAAATTCTCAAAATAGAGTATATTTTTTTGCGAAAAAAATTTGCGGAATAAAAAAAACGCTGTATATTTGCAGTCGCAAAACGCGGAAATAGCTCAGTTGGTAGAGCACAACCTTGCCAAGGTTGGGGTCGC
>JAFLRS010000014.1 GCA_022511355.1 Alistipes sp. | reverse complement strand
TAGTCAACCTGTAATCCGTTCTGCAAGACTCCGTTTGTCTTAAAGTATATGTGCATGCGGATGAAGTGGAGCGGCCACTCCGACTACCAGGCGACGAAGCCCTAAATCGAGATTTCCGGGAAGATCAAGGCTTATGCCATGAAGAATTTATGTTTGTTCGTATCCATCATCCAAGAATATATATTTCTTACGCTGCAGTTATATGAGAATCGGAGACCTGCAATCAAATTGCAGGTCTCCGATTTTGATCAAAACACTCGTACGTTTCAGCCTTGCAGCTCAACGTATTTGCTATTTTTACGGTGTGGCAAATGATATTCTCGTCACATTGGGCACCCACGGATTATCCTTCGGCGATTCCGATACCTCGTATCGGCCCGTTTCCTCGTTTAGGCGGCATATTTTACCCTCAGGATTGATATATACGGTGTCGACACCGTTGGATATGTAGACATCGCGCATATTGCCTATAACAAATGTTTTAAACTCTCCGCGGTTCACAGTGGTAGATGTGTTGACGAACGTGATGGTGTAACCCATTCCGTCCAGTATGACATCGCCCTGAGAAGGTTGGGGATAATACATCTTGAAATCGATGTTGTAGTCGTAGTTTGCAGCCGAGGTGCTGTACGCTATCATCACATCGCTGTACATACGTATAACATTCTCCGTTCTCTCCGTGCCGTCTTCGTCCTTTACCGTCTCCGTTTCGCCAAAAGTGTGGAAGGTGTCCTGTCTTGTCTGGTTCACGGCAGCCGAATTGGTTGCCGTGTTGAGAGCATCTCTGACAGTCTTGGCCTCGGCATCCGAGTAGATGCCCGGACGGGTATGATAGGTTGCGGATTTCAGTTTCTGAGAGTTCCAGTTTCTGATGTAGACGCCGGCACCCGGACCGCTCTTTTCATAGACCGTCATATTGAGCACCATCTCCTCGCCGGCATGGAGCACCATATCGCTTGTCGTCTCGACGGTCGTAACCGTTTCGCCGTTCACTTCGCTCGTGCTCTCCACCTCGCGTTCAAACTCCACGCCCACGAAATCTCCGAAATAGCCGCCTCTGACGCCTACTTCGTGGTGCGGGATATATTCGCCCTTATCTTTATCATACTCCACGAATTCCACCTTATAGTCCATTTTGGAGAAGTCCACTTCGGGACAGATGTAGAACATATCGTGGTTTTTATACGGGTCATCGGGGTCGATGATAATGCCGCCGCTGTTGTCCTTGTCCTCGCCTTTGTTCAGGATATAAAAGGTCAGATACTCGTTTTTGTTATATTCGAAAGCCTGGTCTCCGTTCATAGCTGTCGCTTCGGCCTCCGGAGTGACATAATCGGGATCGGCCTCCGTTTTGCCTTTGTGCCGCAGGCCGTAGGGGTCGGAGTGGTCTATCGAGACATAGGGTGCAGCCGGATTGCCATCTTCATCCAGCTTCTCGGGCAGCGGGAAGAATATCGCGCGCTTGGGCATGCCGTAGAAGGTGATTCTTGCCTGAAGGTCCTCACGCATGGCGCCGGTTCTGTCCACCAGACAGAATTTGCCGAGTATGATTCTCGATACCAGATGCTTGTACGTTAGCGGCACATAACGTCCGTCCTCGCTGAAGGCATAGGAACGGTCGGTGCGTGCACCTACGAGTTTATTGAGGATTTCGCCGTTGCGCCAGGCCGTTTGCGGATTCTCTTCGGGTGTTTCGGGGGTTTCGACATCACCGCTATCGCCTCCATCACCGTCACCGTTGTCACCGTCGCCATCGTCGTGAGTTTCGACATCGGTATTGTTGTCGGTCGGGGTGCTGAGGAGCGGGAAATCCGAACTGATAAAGTTGAGCACTCGGTTTTTGGGACGTGTTTCAGCAGGTATCGTAGTTTCGGCTTCTTTATCCACCTTGTCCACATACGAATAGTCCAGCTGTTCCATTGGCCACGTCCAGCTCCAGAAGATATGCGGTGTGTCGGCCGAGAACCAGTTCATTTTCCAGGGCAGAACAGCATCTTCTTCTTCATAATGCCAGAGCGGAAATTGATTCTTCGGCATAATGTCCAGCTGTCCCTCCGTATTCGATGCCAACCAGTAGGGTCTCACGCTCACCCTGCGCGTCAACGTACCTGCGCCGTTGGTCTCGTCCTTGTGGAGTCCCGTCTCGTAGATATAGAATACGGTATTGTCGAAATCCTTGGGAGTTACGGGTATAATGAGTCCGCCTCGTGTATTGAACGGGCTTGAGTTGTCTATCGAAGCCTTAAAGGTAATCTCTTCGGGTAGCCGGACATGCGATTTTGCCGTCGTCTCGTCCTTTGCGCAACCCCACGACACTGCCGCAAGGCCGACGACCGACAACACCGCCGCCGTCAGTCGCGAACAAAACATATTGCTGTTGTTCTTCTTCATAATCATCTCGTTACACTGCCGATATAGGGTATATTACCGAATGTTTTCACATCGGCCCGCTCCTTGTAAGTATTTTCCCATGTTTTGTTTTCATCGTGCACCATGCCGGCAAAACATCCGACATTGTCACCCTCCAGTTGTGAGCCGAATGCAGCGAGAGGCCCCATCGTTCCTTCGGGGTCGAGCTGACCGCTCTCGGTAGCCTGTATCTTCTTTATCTCGCCGAAAATACCTCCCGTTGCAAGTGTGACATCGTTGCCTCCGGCTCTGGCGCCGATTACCGAACAGAATGTGGTACAGTTGTAGATATGCGTACGTTCGTGGTACACGCCGACGAGTCCGCCCGTAAACGAGTAGGCATCGGCATAAGCCGTTTTGCCGGTCCTGCCGGCCGTCACCATACCTGAGCCTATCAGGCAGGAGGATATTTCGTTGCCCGGCGACGAATCGGCAATGCCTGCGACACCGCCGAGATACGATATCACGCCGAAACTCTCACTGCAGTCAATCGTAACTGCCATTGCATAACCGTTTGCCTGGGTCGGCGTGGTGGGGATGCTGACCTCGCTCAGTTTGCCGGTGTTGTTGCCGACAAAGCCGCCGATTTCGTAGTCGCCCGTTCCGCCGAACAGTTTGTTGGTTATCCGAATGCTTGCGGGTTTAGGCTTTTGCTCCGCCGTCAGTTCGGGATTGTTGTCCACCAGTTGGCTTATATCTATCAGCGAACCGAGGTTCTGGCCCGTGAGGCCGCCGATATACACTCGTGGTGGCGGCGTGTTTTCGATATTCTGAACCGTAATATCTATTTTGCCCGACAGATAGACCTGTTCCACATAGCCGCTACCGTTGTTTATGCCGAACAGCGCCCCGACGTTATGCACCTCCAGACTCGCATCGCCACCGCCCGTTCCCGAGACTACACCCACATTGACGGTCAGATTCTTGATGCGGATATTCTGCATCCTGCCGAGGTTCTGAGTGGCTACAGCACCGGTGCTGCTGTAATCATACGTTTTGACAGCGTCCTCATTATATGCCTCCATTGACTTCCACGGGCCATATTCTCCGCCGCCGATATTCATATCGAGGAAGCCGAGATTCTTTATGGTACCGTGATTCTCGAAGAACAGCGGGCAACACAACTCTTTGATATAGTGGTAGCCGCCGTCGAACACATTGTCGTCACCCACGTTCGGCACGAAGTCATAAGCCGGTATGCCGGCTTCGACATCCTCCTTGTGCGGGAAGACATGGTAATACGGGTCTTTGAATTTTACGTTGCGCACCAACCGCGTGCCTATCGGATTGGTCGTCGGTTCGAGAATAACCACTCCGTTCTCGGTGTACCCTTCGTTTTTGGTGATGGCCGTCAGGAATCCCTCGGCATCGACTATCTCCGTAAAGTCATCCGATTCGTCCCATTTCTGTTCGGGTTTCTGCATGATTGTCACACCGGCCGATTTCTTTACGTTGAACGTATAGCGGTTGTTGCCCTTAAGCACATCTTTCGAGTTCGGGTCGGAGTTCTCGTATTCGAGATACTGAGTGTTGTTGGAGTAGTAGATGTTGAATTTGTTGTAAACGCAGTCCGGTTCGAGGAAGAAACCTACCTGGCAGCTCTCCTGACGCGTCTGTTTGTCGCGCACGAGTTCCGTCGGAGCCTGAATGGTTACTTTGTCCCCGTTCTCGTCCTTTACGCTGAGGTATTCGAACTTTATCTCAGGCCCCGTGTTGCCGGATACGAGCGAAATCTTGAATGCGTTGTTGAATTCGGCATTGGTAGTTCCGCCCTGAATACCGGCATCGGACGACACCGGTTTTTCAGGCTGAGCCTCTATACTCAGCCTGTCGTCGATACCCGCATCGAGTTCGATGATTGTCAGGTGAGTGAGGATATGTTCAAATCGCAGTCCTACGGTGTGTCCGTAGCGGAAGCCCACCGTATCGGCCCGCATCGGGTCGCGTCCGTCAACCAGATCCGTAAAGAGAGTTTGCGTCGTGGTAGTCGAACCGCTGCCTTCGTTTGCCGTAAGTTCGCCGGTGCTGCCGTGAACGTAGTAGGCTTTGAAATCGCCGCTGACTGCCGTATTGGGCCAGGCGAAGTTCGAGCCGCCCTTCTGCACCCATTTGCCCTCCTCGGTAAATTCGAGTGCGCAGTAGCGTTTCTGAATCGACTGTTCTCCATTCTCCTCAAGGTAGAAAGTCGATTCGACATGTATTATGTCGGCCTTTTCGCCTGTCTCCGGGTTCCCGGCCGAGAAGAATTTTTTCGCCTGCTCCACGCTGCGTGTCGTGACGGCACTGCCGATGGAGACCTCCAGCTGAATGGGCAGATTGTCGGTGCGTTCCACCGTCTGTTCCGGCATCAATTCCTCATCCCGCTGGCAGGATGCAAATCCGACCAGCATGGCCAGCAATATCTGTATGCAAATCAATCGTTTCATCGTCGCGTCGTATTATTAGTAGGACATCAGAATCAGCCCCGTCGCATCGTTGTTGAAGTAGTTGGCTATGTCATTCACTTTGCCGAACAGGCCGCCGTCATATGTGTCGTCGCCGAACGTATAGCCAATCATTGCACCCGACACCTCGCAGTTTTTGACCGTTCCTCCGTTGACCGTGCCGCACAGCATGCCGATTACTCTGTCGGAAGATAAATCGCCGACCATCGTACCTTCGTTGATATGGCAGTTTTCGATTGAGCCACTGCCCTCCAGACGGTTGGTGAGTGCGCCGGACGTCCCGTCGTCATAGACCGAGGGCTTGACGTAGAGTTTTTCAAAATCCAGATTCCGCAGACTGCCGTTGTTGGAAATCTTCTTGATAAAGGTATTGCGCAGATTTCTTATCGCGAATCTGGAGTTGGGGCTTGCACCTTCGAGCACATCCTGCAAATCGTCGATATAAGTGTAGGGCTCTTTCAGGTCGATATCGGTGGTTACATAGAATTTCCAGACATTCTCCGTAAAATCGTAGTCGCCATAATTTCTTAACTCCTTGTATTTGTATGTATCTGATTCCAGTTCGGCCGCGGTCGGGCGGTTGATAGTATGGTTGTTAAGTTCTCCTACGAAGTCATTGTAGAGCAATCGCCATTGCAGCAACGCGTCATGGCTGCCGATGCCCGACGTTCTCTCATCGGTGATATCGTGCGAATCTTTCTGTCCCTCCTCGAGTTCGCCGTCACTGTCTATCCACTTCGATATTTCGACCGGACGGGCGAGCGCACCCGACTCCGTCATCATGATTTCGACGGCGAAACGGTAGTTGGGACGCATCTGTTTGTCCGCGATTCCGGTATCGGGATTGACATACAAATCGAAGTTCGTCACCGGACACAACAGACCTTCGTCGTTGTATATCTCTATAAAATTGGCAATCGTATAGGTCGTACCGTGCTGTGTGGGTATAATGGCATACCATGCGGGGCGCGGTTCCGGTTCGCCATTGTTCGAGTCGATGTAGTCTTCGCCCTGCCAGGCCTCCCACCGCATTGCCTCTTCCTCAGTCAGGCCGTCGACTTTACCGTCGGTAGCCCAGTTTGCCCACTGATTTGCCTCAGGATACAGCTGCGGCATCCACGAATACTGGCCGGTGCTGTTTGTCATATATGCAGCCAGTGTCATTCGTGTAACCGGCCGGTTCAGAACCACTTTAATCGCGTGCTTCTCCTTGTTTTTCCTATTCACTTCAGGGTCGTCCGTATCTGTCGGGAATCTTTTGTCTATCTGGTCGAAACCCTTTCCGCGCAGAATAATCAGTTCGCAGAAACCGTGATAGAAACCGCCCGAAATCGCACCGTTGGAGATACTCATATTGGAGATATACATATAGTCGACACAGCGCGGACAACCGTCCTCGGGGATATTGGGGTCGTCATCGTGCGTGCGGCGCAGAAGCATACCGGGCTTCTCCGCAGTCGGCTTGGCGTAAAACCATTTGTTGCTGCCCGGAGTGATTTTCTCGTCGAGGTTCGGGGATGGCATATCCGGACAATACGGGAAATATACATACCGGCCGACTTTGCCCGTCATCATACCGGGATTTATCATCAGCTCGTCGTTGCGGAAACGGTAGTTCGACGAACCCGTAGCCTGATAATACTCCATATATTCGTTGAAAATCGGCTCCAGTTTTCCGTCTTTCACCATACCGGTCGTGGCGAACAGGCCTATGCGGTCGTTCGCGCTGAACGACTTGGTGGTCCAGCTGTCCGTAGCCGTATCGACAGTGCGGCGAGTCGCGGGCCTGAACGAATCGGGCAGTGAGACCTCTATCTCAGCCGGAACAGCACCCGAGGCCGGACCGGCAGTCTCCTGTTCCGGCATGTCCGAACACGACACCAGTGCCAGCGATATGCCGGCCAGCGCCAACTTTATGTATTTCAACATCTTCATAACTATCTTTTCGCCAATTTAATTAAGGTTGCGTCTCGGGGTCGGGGTCTGAGCCGGAGCCGCCGCCGTTATTGTCATCATCTCCGTCGTCGCCGGTTGAGGGAGGCACGGGCGGTGTATAGGTGCCTTTCAGAATCTCATAAAGGGTTTCGACATTATCCGCACTGATATCGAGAGACTCCGTAACATCGGTCTCAGCTGTGGGCACACCCGTTACCGTTACGACCGCACGGCCTTCAAGTGACATCTCAAATGTCTCTCCCGTCAGTTTGCTGTCGAGACTGTCGTAGGCAATGCTGAACGTGCCCGAAATCGGGAAGCTCCATTTGCCCGACGCATCCTTGCGGCCGTAGTATCGGCGCTCAACTGCATTTGCGGACAACATATTCGTAAGGTCTGCAGCCGTCGCGATGACACCCTCGGCCGAGAACAGAACCCTCAGTTTTTCGGCCGCCATGGCCGAAATGCTCGCAGCACCGTCAGTAACCGTTATCGATACACCCGGGTCGTACTCAAATTCATAGCCCGTACTCGGAGTCATCTTGCCGCAGATTGCATCCGCAACGAGAGACATCGATGCTCGGAAGATAAACTTCCACTTCTCACCCTCCTTCGTTCCGTAAATCTCCAGTTCAGATTCATTGTTCGGATAGGCAGATATCAACGACGTTATATCCGAAGCCAGTTCGATGCCAGCTCTGGGCTTGTAGGTTCCGGCGAGAATGTCGTGGAGCGTCTGTGCGCCGTCCGCACCCGAGCATACGACCTGTCTGCTGCCGGGAAGTCCCGTTACCGTTACCACCCCGCCTTCAAGCGGCGTTTCAAAGGTTTCTCCCGCAAGTTGGCCTTTGAAAGTGTCGTATGCAATGCTGAATGTGCCCGAAATCGGGAATATCCATTTGCCCGACGCATCCTTGCGGCCGTAGTATCGGCGTTCAACTGCATTTGCGGACAGCATATTCGTAAGGTCTGCAGCCGTCGCGATGACGCCCTCGGCAGAGAACAGCATCCTCAGCTTATCGGCCGCCATGTCCGAAACGCTCGCAGCACCGTCTGTAACCGTTATCGATACACCCGGGCCATACTCAAATTCATAGCCCGCGCTCGGAGTCATCTTGCCGCAGATTGCATCCGCGGTCAACGACAACGACTTGAGGAATACGAAGTTCCATTTGCTGCCCGTCGGGTTCGTGCCATATATCCACAACTCATCCGAGTTGACACTGCTGCGGTATGCCGTTATCATAGCTTCGACATCATCATTCGACTTAAGACCCGTCACAGGTTCGGGATAGGTGTCGCGCAGGATGCTGTAAAGCGTTTGTGCGCCCTCCGAACCGATGCAGTCAACAGGTCTGTAACCGCGAGGCAGATTGATGAGTTCCACTGCAACACTCTCGTTCGCGAATAACAGGTCGAACTCTGCAATATCTTTCAGCGTTCCGCGGATAGCCTGGAAGTCGACTCTCGACAAAGATTCGGCAACGGTATATTCCCACTTGTCTGCGTTCTTCCTGCCATAGTATCGGCCGGTAACAGAATTACCGCTCGCTGCGGCCGTTATCATTCCGCTGAGGTCGGTTGCAGATGCTATTGCCCCGCTCTGGGCAAACAGTTTCTTGAGGTTTGCGGGAATTACATTCTCAGCCGGGAACTCGCCATCGACCACCTGAACGCCCGAATCCGAAACATAAGAAAATTCGTAGTCAGGTTTGTCGCCGCCGGGAATCATCATGCCGTATATTTCGGAACCTCTCAGTCGAATGCTGTTGCCGATAATGAATGTCCACGCATTGCCGTTCTTGTTGCCATACAGACCGTATATCCAGTCGAAATTGCCGGAGACGGCAACCAGTGGAGTGACGGCACTGCTACGATAGCTGAAATTGCTCATCGGCAAACTGAACGTGCTTGCCGGAACGTAGCTGCCAGCCGACAGGCTCAACGTAGACACCGCTCCGTTGTAAGCACCCATCAGCCATGTTACATCCGCGGGCGACGATATCTGGCCGGGTTCGGTCAGTATAGCACGGAACAGGGCCTGGTCCTTATCGCTGCCGGACAACACTATCGAATCAGGGTCTCCGCCAGGCAGGCCTGTAATCTTCACGGTATGGCTGCCGAAATCGAATTCAAAATCGCCCGCCGCCGAATCGGCCTGAATCTTGCCGTGCAGCGCACTGTACGGCACCTCTATTTGCGATTCGGACGTTGACGTAAATCCGAATACCCACTTGCCGGCGGCCTCGTCATAAGAGCCGAACCGGCTCATGCCCGCCGTATTGTTGGAGTTATACGCCGTGAACAACTCCGCAAAGTCGCCCGGAATCTCGATACCGGATTCGAGCTCATCGAACTCATAGGTGCCGCGCATTATCTTGAGCAGCATCTCAGCACCCTGACGGCCTCGGCAGATAAGCGTATCTTCCTCAACACCCAGCGCTTTGAGTCCGGTCACCGTGACTTTAGATTCGCCAACCAATATCAGTTCGAGCGGTTCGGTCGAGGTGAGCTTCTTCCACAAATCCTCGTATGAGATAGAGAATGTTCCGTTAATCGGATACTCCCACAGTTTCGCAGGCTCATTATACCAGCCATAGTATCTCCTGTAGATGGGATTGCCGTTGTTGGCATAGGTGATAATGTTCTTCAGTTCAGCTACGGTGGTTGCCTGACCGCCGTTTGCGAAGAGTTTCTTGAGGTTGCCGACGCTGGGCTGATATACATACGTACCGGTATCGGCCACCTTCACGACCATGCTGTTCAGATTGAATGTGTAGTCGGGCAGACCCTTCGAACTGTCGGGCACCATCGTTCCATAGATTTTGGGGCCGTCCAGCTCCATCGGCTTCATAAACTTGAATGTCCACGAGCCGTTGGCTGCCTTCGTTCCGAAGTGACCCTCCTCGACAAGCCAGCTGAGATCCAGCTTCGACCCGGATTCGTTGCCGTTATCACCGCCATTATCGTCGGAAACTGCCAGCTGGTTGTAAGCCTTAATCAGCAAATCGACATCATCGGGCGAGTATATGCCGCCATCGCCATCCGATGCGGCCACCATAGCGTGGAGTATGAGTTCGCCCTCATCGCCCGACAGCACTAAATCTTCACGACCACCAGGCATATCCGTCACGCGCACGGTGTGTCCTCTGAATTTGATGGAGAAGTTGCCGCCATCCGTGAAATTCATCGTTTTTCTTATGTCATTGTATGACAGCGTGATCTCTGGATCGGCCTTCTCCGTAAACTCGAATACCCACTGTTCGTTTGTATTGTCGTAAGCACCGTACTGCTGTTTGGTCGATGTCGAGCCTGTATTATAAGCCGTTATCATCGCCAGGAACTCATTCGCATCGCCGATGCCCGGCAGCGGAAGATCCAGTCCGGTCAGCCAGTTGTAAAGCATGATTTGTCCGGCTGCGCCCGACAGTTTGTCAACTCCGTCGCGACCCGTGACACCGATTTCATAGTTGTTGAACGAGAACGCGAACGGATGCTCCTCGAAGAATGTTTTATATTCTTCATCGTTCTCGTCGACTTTCAGTTTGCCCAATATCTCGTCATAATCGACAGAGACCGTCCTGCTCCAGAACATGATGGTCCACTTATCGGGCTGGCCGTTCGACTGGCTGGTCGTGTATCCGTATTTTTCGAGACGCACATCATTCTTTCTCAGATAACAATCCACAAAATCATTGAAGTCGTCGTTGTTATAGATACCGGCCTGATTGCCCGTAATCTGATATTCGCCCAGATCGACCCAATCCTCGACCTGCACCGGTGCAAATTCCAGCTCCATTTGCGGAGGACCCACCTTTGCCCTGATCGTCAGAATGTGCTCTTTCAGGAAACTGAACGTCTTCGGCGGCGACGTCTCACCCGGCTGGCTCGGCTCATACATAGTTTGAGGCAGCGACACCTCGAATATCACAGGTTCGTCGGTTCTGTCCACATCCGCATATTTCGCGGGTACGGTCAGCCTGAGTTTCGGACGGTCGGATGTGTTCACAACCGATTGGGGCGGCAGCACGAAATCTTTTGTCGTGTATGTTATTTTATCCAGCTCCTCATCGCCTTCTTCGAAGTCTTCAAATATATTGCCCCACTCCATCACATTCTCTCCGGTCTCGGAGTTGATATCGACCAGTGTCAGCGTGTTCTCTTGCTCATTATCGGAAAGATTCAGCGGCAGTATCAGATTGCCGTTTGTGCGGTCGAACTCTTCGGGTCTGAGATAGAGATTCGTTATCTCCAACTTGGCCACTTTTCTCAAGTCGACCATCGCATGGTTGTCGTCTCGCGGCTCGACATCTATAATCACGCGCACGCGCGACATATTGTGATGGAGTTTGAAATCCACCTTTTTCGAGAGGTTGGCCGCCTCCTGCGTTCCCCACAACAGGTCGTTGGTGCCATTTTTTTCGTCGAAAACGCCTGCGACAAAAGGATTCTTCTTCCCCTCCGGAGCCCCAACATCTTCATAGAATACGACTCGGTGGTCATCTTTGCTATTTATCGCGGGGTTATTCAAATCATCCGGCACATTGTCGAGATAGAACACCGCCGTCTGCGATGCGTTGGTCGTAGTGGTTCCGATATATATATCGTTCCATTTAAGTTCGACGAGTTTATTATCCTTCATATGCGTCACGAAACCCGTCGTGCTGAGTCCCTCCTCACCGAACCTTACATCGGCCAGACGGTATGTGTAGGAAATATCACCCTGAACGATGCTTGCGGTATAAGGATATGTCAGGACAAAATCACCCTCATCGACCTCTCCATCTTTTATATATCTGTTTCGGGTGTAGACATTGGAGGCCACCGAAGCCCCGACCCTGAAATAGTCGGATGTCTCTGCCGGTTCCGGGCCCGGAAAATCATCGGTATTGTCCAGTGAACAGGATGCAAAACAGATTGTCGCCAGCATCAACAGGCCGGAGTAAATGCGTTTCGATATAGAGAATGCAGAGTTGTTCATCTCAAATTAAAATTAGGGTTTGTTTCGCTCTCCGAATTAACGGAAGTTTCCGGAAGGCTCATCGGTATCCGTTCTTGTCGTCGTTCTTATCCTTGTCTTTCTGCTGGAGGGTCACTTCGTCGGTCTCCACAGGTATCCACGGCTCAACTTCGGCACCGATGAGAATCACCTCGTCGCCCTTGCGCGGCAGATAGAGATTCAGAACCTGCAATACACCGCTCTTTCTGACGATGCTGTTCACCTGACCAGGCATGCCGTGGCCCGAGAAACCGCTCTGGAAATAGTAATGTTTGTGGATTCCGCCCGTTTTCAGGAACTCGAAATGCAACCAGCCCGGTTCCTGCTTATAGAAGTCATCGTACTGCGCCGGAATAATCACGCTGAACGAGTACTGGTAAACATCGTCATACATGGTGAGGTTCTTCGCATCATAATCCAGCGGCTGGATTTTGAGCATATCATCAGTCAGGAACGGATATACATTTATTTTGGTCTTCTTCAACGGACGGATATCGCCCGATGCCTCGTCCGAGTTCTGTTCGCCACTTTCGTCGCCGTCGCCGCTAAGGCTGCCGCCTTCGCTGCCCGCGCGCGTCAAATCGTCGGTATCGGGCTCCGGCTCGGCGGGCACAGTCTCGTCGACAAGCGTATCTTCCGAATGAGCATGGGAATACATCTGTATATCATACAGCGTGTGGTCCGAATCATTCAGTATGACCGCGGGACTTTTGTCGGAGGTGACACCCGTAGCCCAGTCGATTGTAAAATTGGGGCACACCTGCTTCACACATGCCTCAATCAGCTGTGCAGGCAAATATCCCGAGGGGTCCTGCTCCTCGCCACCCTTCATTGTCGTCTGGAACGCCGGCACATAGAGATTGATTTTGTAGTAAACCATCAGGTGGTACAGACGGAAGCGGATGCGCGAATACAACGCCGACGTCGAGTGATAAGCGGCCTGAATATCAGAACGCTGCAAATCTTCCAATTTGCTCTGGTTCGTAGCGACGGTGCGAGTTCCGTTCACATTGTCGGGATAGAACATCGCACAAAGCGCAAAACCGTTACCCACCGAACCGAACGAACCCACTTCTTCCCAGTTCAGTGCATACGGGTTGTCTTGCGTTGTCGGGTCGAAATTTTCAGGAACGTCAGGTTGGAAATTGAAACCCTCATCCCAATTGGCATCGTCGTTTTTGTAATTGACGTATTGATAAGTCGGCGGTGCATCGGGCGCTTTACTGAACGGAAGCGAATTTCGGGTTCGCTGCGAAACATAGAGTATGCTTCTTCCGGGAGTCAGCTGCGCATCGTAAATCACCTCGCCATCATAGAGCGGAGCCGGTTCTTCGGGTTCCGTCTTCGGTTTTGCGTCCGGGTCGGTATCCGCATCCGCCTCGTCGTTTGCCAGGGCGAGCGGGGTGCGGGTTACGGTAATCTCCTGCAAATATGGTGATTTTTGTCCGCCTGCGGGTTCCGCACTATCCGTCATACAGGAAACCGCCGTCAAACAACATACAAAACAGAACAGCCAATATTTCATTAACTTCGCCATTGCGATTGTTTTTTATTTTATATCTTCTTCATCTTTCACATACCCGTAGAATGGGTTGTATTCCCACGGTTGCTGTTCGGCAAAGATATTCACACCGCCCTCGCGAAGCGTAATCGTAATCAACACGTTAGTATTGCGGAACAACGCTTTGAGGTTCGATATTTCGGTTTCGGCCTCCTTGACCTCCACTTTGGATGTGCTGTCGAAAGAGGCTTCAGCGTTGCGCATTCGCAATTTGAGCTTGTATTGGTCGACAATCTTTGTCTTGACCGCATCTTTGTCATCGCCCGTGTCATCCGGATTTTCCGGTTCGCCGGAAGCATCCGGATCCTCCGTTTCGGAATCGTCGATAACCTCGACCAGATGATGGCCTTCGGGCAGATAATAGGGACCGAACGGCGGAATGTCGGCAGGTTCTACCTTGCCGCCCACCTCCGTAGCTTTGGCCAGCGACCACGAATGATCGTCATTGGCCGGTTTGAGTTTATCTTCGCTTTCGACCCAGCCCTCGCGGACAAAATCATAGAAACGTGCATCGCAGGTCTCCGCGTCGTCAAAACCATACGGGGTTTTGAAACTGTCTATCCAGCCATACATGGCATTGCCGCTGGTGTTCTGCTCTGTATTGTCGGTGTTCAGCGAGCCGACAACCATATTCAGCCAATCAATCCAGTAGTAGTCCTTGGTACCGAACCGCTTGTGCAAATCCTTCTCTTCGAGTTGAGCCATCATATAGTTGGTGCGGTTGGTCTTCTTGATGGCAAGATAGTCAATCTTGATACCCCCCTTATCTTTGGCGCGCTCGTTGATAAACTTGAACGTGAATTTGGTCGCTACAGGCACCAGATACATCGGCACGTCGGTTTTGTCCACCCTATGGTCATCCAATCCGATTTCAAAATCGGTGTAGTAAGCCGAATAGGGCAGGAAAACCTTGTCGCCTGACATCTTGTAGGATTCCGTCGGCTCGAAATAGAGCGAGTTCAGCATCGCTTCAAATTGCACCGCAGTGGGTCTGGATGCCGATGTTCCGCCATCGCCGCCATCGTCGTCGCCGCCATTGCCGTCGTCGCCATAGTCATCGTCATCTACATTGCCGTCGCCGTTTTCGTCCTCATCGTCAGGCATATCGGGGTCGAAATAGCTCAGGAATGTAGTCAATTCGGGATTGTCACCCACAGGTGAATCGTTATTATCCTTGAATCTCACCTTCCCGACGCTCTCCTCGTTGGCAATCAGATAAAAACTCTTTTTACCGACAATGGTGCGTTTCTGAAATATGTATCTGAAATCACTGACATTGGTCGTCTTGGCATCAATCAGCCGGTTCGCCTCGATATACTTTACCGAAGGGTCGCTGAGATCCTCGTGAATCATAATGATACGCAGTGTGCGAATCATCTCCTGAACGCCTGCGGACGTGTTGGAGCTGCCGGCATTGAGCATACCGATATGGAGCATAACTACCGGACTGTCATCCAGCTGCGGCGGCAAGCCCGGTGCCTCCGGCTCGAACGGGTCGTCCGGCAGAACGTGGCGACTGCACGCACCCAGCAGCAAACAACCGCACAGCGCGATGATGGTGAGGTACAGTTTACTTAATCTTAGATCCATTGTCGGTAATTATCCTTCGAAATTATATCTCATAA
Organism: Alistipes sp.; assembly: GCA_022511355.1. GTDB lineage: Bacteria > Bacteroidota > Bacteroidia > Bacteroidales > Rikenellaceae > Alistipes. The sequence continues at coordinate 5,408 of JAFLRS010000014.1, read as the reverse complement.
TTGCGCACCACCACTCTCCACGACAAGATGTTGATATGCACCTCCAGCCATCTGAGCGCTTCGTCGAGGATGATGGTGTATATATACTCATCCTGACGGTCGAGGAAGTCCTGTTCGGTCATATTGTGGTCATAGGCCATCTCATAATACTCCTTCGACATCAACGCATATTGCATAATGGGCAGCTGCGCGATTTTTTTACCCTTGCCTGTTACCGTGAGTATAAAGTCGTCCTGATGGTCGGCCAGCAGTCGGTTTGTCGAGAGGTCGGCGATGACGCCTTTGGCATAAACCATATCGCTGCGCATCTCCGTACCGTCGTTCGGAATGATTCCGGCCTCGTCCGAAAGTATATCCCACGGACGATAGCTTATCAACTCCGTGCCGAGCGGGTCGTTGTCATAACCCAGCAGGCCGTTGGCGTCCTCGATCCTGAAATCGAAATCATTCGAGTCCATATCCTCCCCCGACAGCTGTTGGAGAATCACGCGGATATGGTTGGTATCTTTTGTAAGATACATCGTGTAATCGAAGTCGCCGTTGTAGACATTGGGCAGGTCGAGTTCCATCATTCCGTGATAGAGGAACCTGAGCATCGTATCCGAATATGCGGCAGACTCGCTGTCCGACTTCACGTTCAGCGCGCAGGTCAACTCTTCGAGACGCGTCTGTCCTGCCACGGGGACGGGCACCGTGAAGGATTTCTCCGCGACACCCTCGTTCTCCATACCGCACCACGCCACCAGAGTATATTTGCCGGGTGTCAGGTCAATCAGCATTCGGTAGTCCTCGCTGTCGACTTCTTCGCCGTTGGCCATAAACTCTTTGACGAACAGGCCATTGCTGTCAAATGCATACAGATGCACCGAGTGCACTTCCGACGGGAAGGCGTCAGCCCATTTGAGGTTCTTGTTGTACACGAACCTCAAACGGTAGTTGACCACGCAATCGCCCTCTTTATCGTAGACGAGACCTTCGCAGGCACTGAACAACAATGCCACAGCGGCAAGCATCATCGCCGGTTTGAGCGGCAGTAATTTTATAATGCTTTTAATTACCATGTAAATTCATAATCTTGCTGAACGATACGCCAAGCCAGAACCTTGATTTCGGCTGCAAGCAGATAGTCATCGTGTGTCGGGTGCTCAGGATAGATTGTCTCTGTAGGGTCGAGCACAGGTGTACCGAGACCGGTCAGACCTGAGATGTCGGCCTTGTAAATGTGGTTGCGCACTACGCCATAGTAGCCGGGGCCGGGGCCGGGTTCGCCTTCGCCTTCGGCAACTAAGCCTCCGAGATGCTGGATGGGGAAGTAGTAGTAGGTTTTACCATCTTTCCAGTAGAGCAGACGGTTGCTTACCACGCCCTGAATATATTCGTTCACCTGGGTCTCGGTCTGAGCCGTTGCAACGCCCTCGATATCGCGATACCACTTGTTGTCATTGCTGCCTGTTGCGGACTTCTTCAAAGCCACATAGGAGAAATAACCGCCGGGCACATCGACACCCTCTTGTTCCAGGTACTGAGCCTGCGTCTTGTATTCGATATCGCTCTCACTGAGGCCCGAGTTTTCCTTGTCATTTTTATTGGAGTAGAATACCAGGCTGAGCTGGTCTGCGAAATATTGGAGCAGGTCAGCTGCATCATAATACATAAAACCATACTCGACAATCTCTCGAGGTTTGCCTTCGGGTGTCAGGAGCTGGGCAGCCACAATCACCTTCGACTCGAGACCCGGCGTAGCCGAATATCCTTCTTCTGCATCGGCTGCGTTCTCTTGAATATACATCGAGGCGTAGGGCTCGCCATCACCTGCGAACGCATGATGCGCCGTGCCTCCCGCGATAATATCATTGTAGCTGTAGAACTTGTAACCAAGTTCCAGCTTGTTCTTGATATTTTCACTGTATGCCGGAATAAGTTCGGGATTGATTGCCCAGTACGATCTGAAGCGCTTATTATCATTCCAAGGCTCGGTCATTTTGTTGAACAGACCAACCTCACCGTTCTCCACATCCTTCCAGGTGGGATCAATCTCTTTCACCAGGTACGATTTAACGGGAGTGGAAGTTACCGTCCAGCCGAGGAACTTGACAAAGATAGGATCGCCGGCCGCGCCTTCGGGCGAATTGTACTTCTTATACTTCTTATTGGTGTAATATACATCTTTTGTGTCGGTGCCCGTAAAAGTCTCTCCGCTGCCTGCAACGGGCTTTATAGTATTTTTCAAGTCGGAACTTGTACTCTTGCCGACCGTCAAGTCGATACGTGCCACGACGCGCTCCACAAAAATCGTCGTCTTGTTCTCGCGAGCCTCCTCTACCGACTGATAAAGTTCGCCGTCGTCGCCGTCGTCGTTGCGTTTGAGTTTGATAGTCGTGTAGTTGATTTTCTCGCTATCTTTTGCATAAACCGAGCTGGTAATAACGAACTGGCCCTTATTTTCTTCGCTGTCATTGAGCTTGTCCGGGTCGGGAAGATAATCGTCCATCTTCGCCACCAACTCCGACTGCTTATAATTTGTCTTGTCAGCAATCAGATCTGCGGTAGGATTGAGGATGGCGACCACACGCGTCGGCACCTTGCCCTCCTCGGGAGTCAGCACCAGGGTGATGTTGATCGTCTTCTCAACCGTCAATTCCGCATCTTCCTCGGTTAAGTCAACCTCCTCGAAGTCGTTTAGTTTGTCCGAATAGTCATAGAACGAATCATACTTCGACTCTTTTGCCGGGTTTTTCTTCACATTTACGGGATCGCCCTCTTCGTTGAAGAAATAGAAACGAACATTTTTCACGCTGTTTTCATACGCCTTTCCATATTCGTAGCCGTCGGGAAGTCCGGCACGCGTTCCTGAAGTGGTTACCAGGCCGAACGTAAGATAACTCGTAGCGCCGCCTGCCACATCTTCGATGTCAGCACCCGGAGTCTCGTCCGTCGAACTGATGATGTTATCTGCATTGGTGCAACCTGCGGCCAGTAAGCCTAACAGAGCAATGGATGTAAGAATCTTTTTCATTTTTGTGTGTGTTTATAATTTATTTATTTGTTTTTTCAAATTGTATTTTCATCAAAAGCTGTGTTCCGAAACCTCCTTGATATGGTCAATTACCTGCGAGGCGTCTTCGAGTCCCATCGCTCCGGCCCGCTCGACATAGCCGACCGCCGCGTCGTAGTCACCGCGCAACGCCGAGAATACGCCGCGCGCATAAACCGCTTCGGCACTCTCGCCGGCCTTGCTCAGATAACGCTCGGCCTGAACCATATCGCCGCGCTGCATCGCCGAGTTGGCCGCATTCAGATTTGCCGCCTCATCATTGGGGAACATACGCACTGCCGTCTCGAACACCTCGTTGTATTCGTCGCTGCCCGGCTCAACAGTCTGGGCATAACGCATCAACTCGTTCAGATTCAACTTGTGCGGTGCCGTGTGCATCATATCGGCAATCTCCTTCATATCCGTAAAGCTGCGTATCGTGTACTCAATAGTGTAGTCCGAATGGCGCAGACCCGGATAGACCGTCGTCAGAAGGAACTTGTATTCGTCGGGATATGTCGTTTTAATCTTCAGTTCCTTGGGGTCGGGCGCTATCGTCGTGTCGTCGATAAGAGCCAGGATTTCATTTCTGTGCGGCAGATTCGACCCGTCGACAAATGCCCGCAGACCCTCCCAGTCCTCAGGCTCGTAGTCGGTTTTGATGAATCCCTCCTCGAAACGGTAGAGATTCTGCACATACTCTTTCAAAGTCGCCGTACGGCCCTTTGCCAGACGTGTATTGTTATCCCACGGGCTCTCGGGCGATGCATAGCCCTTGATTGTTATTGCCGTCACCGTAACGTCCGAATCGTTGCGAACCGAGTCGATGGTGGCGATAATCTTCGCCAGTTCCGTCGGGTTTTTGCGATATTCGGGATAAATCTCCGTGCGGTTGACCGGGAAGTCGATAAATGCGCGGCCCGACAACTGACGCGTCTTGGCCTCGGCTGCCACGGGCGGCGCATAGCGGAATACCGGAGTGTAGTGTACCTCGCGGTAACCGGCCAGCGGAGCCTCATCCTCATCCAGCAGGTTGTGGCAGCATGCATAATCCTTGCGCAGCAACATCAGTCGCGAACCGTTCATCCACTCGGCATAGGGTACCGTCTCGGCATAGTTCAGTTTGTCGGGACGCTCCGACCAGCGGAGAGGATTCTCTTCGGGACCGCTCACCGGGCCGTCGCCCGAACGCAGATACTGAAACCATCGGTCGCGGCTGTAGATTCCGACCGGGCGCAGCAGCAGCGAGTCGCCTCCGTTGACAATTGCCGGCGTGAAGACCGCCACGCGGTTGCCCTTCAGAGCAAAGTCGGACAGTTGCATGTCCATCTCGACAACCATATTGTCAGCTTCGCGCTGCATCTTCGCCGAGGCGATATTCATGCCGCAACGCTCCTGCGCAAAGGCTCCAGCCGACATCAGGATTGCACCTATATATAATAACACGTATCGTTTCATACTCTACCCTCTCGTTTAGAATACATACACCAGATTGATTGCCGCCTTGGTAGGACCCACATAGTGGTGATGGCCGTCACCCACCTTGCGTCCGCACTCGACACATTCGTATTTGTCGAACTGCACGTAGGCATAACCTACACCCAATTCGAGTTCGAGGTTCCAGTGCAGTCCCAGGATGAATGAGTAACCGTAGGCGATACCGGCGCCTACTGCCCATCCCTGATAGCGGTTGTCGGTGAGCGGCGAATAGTCGGTCCCGAGGAACTTGGAGCTGTTCTTGATTTGGCCGAAATTGAACATGCCGCCCAGCGCGTGGACTCCCAAAAAGTGGCGTGAGAAGTGGTCACAAAACCAGTAGCGGGCCTCAGGCTGTGCAAGCCAGTGCTTCCACTTGTGTTTGTTGACATCCCAAAAGTTAATTTGTCCTGTGAGGTCGAGAGACCATTTTGGCGCCAATCCTATCTCGATGCCGAGGTTTGGTGAGAGGAGTCCGTCGGCAAGAAGATTTGTTTTGATACCGACATCCTGGCATTTTGCACCTACGACACTTCCCAGAGCAAAGATTAGCAGAATCAGTTTTTTTCTAATGTTCATTTTAGTGTTAACACGTTGTAAACGTTTTTTTTTCACGTAAATATAGGCATAAATAGCGTTCGTTGTAACCTCGATATCCAACATTTTTCATGAATTACCCCCCCCCACGCTTATAACGCACTAACAATCAACGTATTATACACAACAGAAAATCCACCTTTTTCAGATATACACACCCAATATGACTGCTTATTTCGATTGCCGAAACATCACTTCAGACCTACCACCAGACGGTCGTAATCGCGCAGACCCGTACCGCCCGGAATCAGGTGACCGCAGATGACATTCTCCTTCAGGTTCTCCAGCGGGTCGACCTTGC